>JALWCU010000163.1 GCA_027015275.1 Bacteroidales bacterium
GTTATTACGGTTATCGTGGCGGGTACGCTTGACAGCCAGCTTTTTATATTGGATTTCCAGAAAAAATGTAAAATTAAAATATAGGAAATGAATATACTGAAAATCAGGATATTAATAGGCCAGGGTGGCATACTGACGCCGTTTCCACCTGTCATGACTTCGACTATAATACCCAGAACAATAAGAAGTGAAGAAATTATAATGCCTCGTATGTAATCAGCTTTCATTACTTAAATCTATGTACAAAATTTCCACAAATGTATGTAAATTATTATATAATTTTTACTTGTTATTTTGTATTTGGTTGTAATGTTTTATTAATCAATAGGTTTTATTTATATATTTGTTGAGAATAAAAAAAAAGAATTTAAAACATGAATAATTTTGCAATCTTATAAATCTCGGAGGATAAGTGTTTGTTTGAAAGATAGTTGAAAAATGGATTTTGAGAGTTTAATAATTTTATGTTATTTTATTAAAACAAAAATTTAATAAATTTGTACAAAGACACTAATTAAATTCTTCTATCAAAAAGGCAAAGAATATGAAAAAGTTTTGGGAGATACTGCTGATTATTTTGCTTCCAGAGGTAATAATTTTCACTATTATCGGAATATGGAAGCATGACCGGCTCAGACATCCCTTTGACAACAGTTCTATTAAGCTGAGTGAAAAGGTTATTATGCCGGTTGACCATTCTAAGTTCGCTGAACTACAGAAGGATTTTAAGACTCCCCAGGAGGTTACTAAGGCATGCCTGAAATGTCATAACAACATTGACAAGCAGCTTATGATTAATGAGCACTGGCTGTGGATAAAAGATGATACTATTCCTGGTAGAGGGCATGTCCGCCTCGGTAAAAGAAATATTATAAACAACTTTTGTATAGCTAGTGGAGCCAATGAGAAGCTGTGTACGATGTGTCATGCAGGCTATGGCTATAGGGACAAGAACTGGGATTCTACTAAGACAGAGAATATGGATTGTCTTATCTGTCACGATCATACTGGCACTTACCGCAAAGCAAATCCTTGTGCTGATACTTCTGCTAAAGGTTTTGGCTATCCAGCTAAGGGAGTTAATCTCAGGAATGTGGCAATGCACATAGGCTTGCCCGAGCGTCATAATTGCGGAGCTTGTCATTACACAGGTGGAGGTGGTAATAATGTTAAGCATGGAGATCTGGAGCTTGCTCTCAATCATACCACAAAGCTTGTCGATGTTCACATGGGTGTTGATGGACAGAATATGAGTTGTACTGATTGCCACAAGACTCGGAATCATAATATTCCTGGTAATCTGGCAATGGTTTCTGCCTCACCGAGTAATTCTTTTAGCTGTACAGAATGCCATACTTCTGCGCCGCACAAGAGTAAGATATTAAACGAACACTTCCAGCAAGTAGCTTGTCAGACGTGTCATATACCTGTTTATGCCAAGGTACAGCCAACAAATATTTATTGGTCTTGGAAAGATGCTGGCAAATTAAGGCCAGGAGGTGGTTTGCTACATTTCGAAAAAGAGATACCTGTTGATTCTATTACAAGATATGTTCATAATATGGCTTATATCCATGATTTGACCACAGACAGTGTTGTATATGAATACGATTCACGTCATGGTGCAGCAATCTTGGCAAAGGACGTTAAGCCAGAATATAGGTGGTGGAACGGATATACTGATCATCATTTCATCACAGATCCTATTAAGTCCGATACTGTGGATCTTAACCCATTAATGGGATCTTATGCTGATAATCTACATCCTATGGATTCCAAACATCCGTCAAAGATTTACCCAGTAAAGGTCATGCGTGGCAATCAAATCTACGATACAAAGTATGATAGACTTATTGATCCAAAGCTTGTTGGTAAAAAAGGCGAAGGCGGTTTCTGGCGCGATTTCAATTGGGACACTTCTGCCACACTTGGTATGGCTTATCGTGGGCTTAAATTTAGCGGACATTATGGATTTATACAGACAAGGAGTTATTGGCCTTTGAACCACGAGGTAGCACCTGCATCACAAGCTCTCTCATGCGAAGCTTGCCACTCTCGGCACAGTAGGCTGAGTAATTTGAAAGACTTTTATTTACCTGGACGTGATGTTAATAAGGTAGTTGATCTAATTGGCTGGCTTATGGTAATTGGCGCTTTGCTGGGAGTTGCTATACATGGTGCACTGAGAATTTTTTCTAATAAAAACAGTTAAATAACTAAAATCCAGAAAAATGAAAAAAGTATATTTATATAGAGGGTTTGAGAGGTTCTGGCATTGGACACAGGCCTTGTTTATCCTTTTCTTACTCTTGACAGGTTTTGAAATACATGGAACATACAAACTCTTTGGTTATAAGACAGCTGTTTTTCTTCATGACAATACAGCAATATTGTATGTTGTTTTAATTGTTATTATTTATTTCTGGCTGTTTTTCTCAGGTGATTGGCGTCAATTTTTCCCAAAGAAGAACATGCTCCTCAAAGACCAAGTTATTTATTATCTCAATGGTATTTTTAAAGGTAAAGAACATCCATTGCCAAAGACGATTACAAATAAGTTTAATGACCTTCAGCGTCTTACGTATTTTAGCATAGAGTTTATTATTCTACCATTAATGGTAATAGTTGGCTTGCTTTATATGAATTATGATTATCTCAAGGCAAATTTTGGGCTATCTATTGATTTGAAATACATTGCTTTGACTCATGTCTTTATTGCATTCTTTTTGTTGGCATTTGTTATTGGGCATATTTATTTGACAACGACTGGATATAAGCCGCTTTCCTCTATAAAAGCAATGCTCACAGGTTGGGAAGAAGTAGGCGAAGAGGAAGAGACTACAGCTCTTGAAGATTATCTGCGTTTTGTATTTCAGCAGGCAGAGAAGAGGGCAGCTGAGCCAGATTATACTATTGATACAGAGACTTTTAAGTCTGTATTCAAAAAGGTAGCTAAGGACCTTGGTCTGTCCGGCGCAGCAGTGGATGAGCTATTGACAATGTATAGTTTCGGACACTTTAAGATTGGTGCTGACGGTAAGTTTATCGAAGTTAATGATGTTTGGAAAAAGATCTTTGAATGCACAGAGATAACTGATCCAGTTGGTCGTAGTTACACTCTCAATCTTAGTGGCGATGATAAAGCTAAGGTAGAAGAGCTTTTCAACAAGGTCCTTCAAGGCGAGAAAGTAACAGGTGTGAGAGTCCCTCGTTATTGCAAGGACGGGACAAAGCGTTATCATGCTGTATCCATGGCGCCTGTCATGCAAGATGGTAAAGTTGTTGCGGTTGAAGGATTTATAATTGATGTCAAAGAGTAATTTTCTTTGCTGAGTTACATTTTTTGATAGGCTATTGCTTATTGTAGCTATTTTACGGCTCGCATGGACAAAGCCAGCGAGCCGTTTTTGTATTGTGGATATAAAGCTAGGTAAATGTTTTTACTGTAGAAATTATTTAATTTTAGAAAAAGGCATTATTTTTAGTCAACTAAACTCTTAATATTTTTTACTATGAGATTTGATATTGTACATCAGGATTCTTATTCAAGAGGTGAGCTGCTGCTTAGAACCTTTTTTGGCGTTATTTATATTGCCATACCGCATTTTTTTGTTCTTTCTTTCTTGGCTATTTGGTCTGCTATTTTGACATTTATAGCCTTCTGGTCAATACTTTTTACAGGCAAGTATCCTCGTAAAATGTATGAGTTCCAGGTCAAGTATTTGCGTTGGTATTATAGAGTAACAGCGCGTCTATGGAACCTGTCGGATGGGTATCCAAAGTTTGGCTTGAATGCCGATGATGAGCATGTTATTCTCGAGGTTGAATACCCTGAGCATTTGAAGGTCGGTGATTTGTTGCTCAAGGTCTTTTTGGGTTTTATTTACGTACTTATTCCCCATTTGATTGCGCTCTTTATCAGGGAAATAGTTACATTGATTCTTATTTTTATAGCATGGTGGGCTGTATTGTTTACAGGAAAATACCCAGAGGGAATGCACAGATTTAATGTAGGTACATTGCGCTGGGGCCTTCGCCTAAATATGTATATATTTATGCTTATGACAGATAAGTATCCGCCTTTGCATGGAAGGCCAGAATAAGGCTTATTGCTTCGGTACTTATTTTGCGATAAGGATGGTATTAATTAGTTTGATACTGGGTCCTTATCGCATTTTTTGCATAAATTGGCATTGTGGATATGAAATATTTGGGTAACATTATGTTTTAGTTTTAAATATGTGATATTTGTCAAGTATTGTTGCAAATTATAGTTTTTTTTATTACAATTGTCTAAATATCAGTTAAATGACATGAGAAAAGTCTTTACGCTTTTTATTTTCATCTTTATTTCTTTTTCTATTCTCGCACCGGGTAAAGTCATTAGAGGAAAGGTTATTGATTTTGATTCTGGCAGTCCTATTAGTGGTGTCAGTATTCCGATTATAGGCACAAACCAGACGGTTAAGACTAATAAAGCTGTTTTTTTACTATCAAATTACCTGACTCCCTCAGAAAGGTTCAATTTTCTGTAACAGGATATCGCATTAGCAATCAGAGACATTATGATAATTTCTACGAACTGTTTGTAGTAAGGGATATTTTTTCATTGGGGCTGACAGATTTGATGAAGCTTCAAGTTGTTTCCACGAGTAAGAAAAAGGAAAATTTAATTCTTTTGCGTGCTCATTTATTTTGAGAAAGAAGTGCATTCTGCGCAAGTCTTGGGTAATACTTATCTTAATCCAGAAAAAGTATTTCTTATGATGCGGTTTATTCTGTTGCATATCCACATTTGCAGTTTAATTTTGATGTTTTTTATACATAGATTAAAAACCAGATAGAACCTTTGGACCTAGAGCTACGTGTAGATAATGTCTTGAATACTAAGATTTTATTACCAGAGATAGCACGTGATGGCACGGTGATACCTAAGACCAAACCTATATGTATTATTTGACAGTAAGTTATAGATTCTTCTAATTATGAGCATTTGCACTGTCTCATGTTACAGATTTGTATGAACTAAAACAGAATTGTTGCACAATTTTTGAAATTAAACTTTAGTATCTTGGCTTAAAGTATTATTTTAGTGAAGTCAATTAAAGAATTTAGATAATGACGCTTCGTACAAAATTACCTTTATATAGCTCTATAATTCTCTTTATAACGATTATAACTTTATCAGGGCTTTTTTTGTATAATTACAGACGGACAATCAATCGTTACATAAAGGAATACAGAACAGAGCAAGTTAATATGGTAATTTCCCACCTCAAGGATATTATCAGCATTGCTTACCGTATGATTGACGCTAATTATCACATTAGCCAGGAGGCAATGAAAAAATATTATGGCTTCAAGCTTGACACGATTCCAGAGGATATAGCTAAGATGATTCAGGTTAATATGCTCAAGATTACGCTTAGTCAGCTCAGGAGCATTAGATACGGTAAAGATGGTTATTTGTGGATAAATGATTTTGATCCACCATACACTGTTATTATGCACGGAGCCAAGCCATCGTTGGAGGGTAAGTCTTGGAATTTTTATATAGAAGGCACTGATATTAATGTGTATAAAGCTTTCCATGATTCTATAGTGGCAGGCGGTGGACAGGGCAGAGTTAGTTATAGTTTTTATAAACCTGGCACAAACGAAGAAGTGCCAAAGATTTCATGGGTACGTCTGTATAAGCCACTCAGATGGGTTATTGGCACAGGTGTATATGTGGACCAAATAGATAAAATGGTACGTGCCAAGAAAGCGGCACTCGCTAAGTCCGTCAGGCAAATGACTTATACCATAATCCTACTGGCAATTATAATGTTGCTCATTTCTACGGCGACCTTATATCTTTTAGCCCGTTCTATTACCGTACCTATTTTTAGAATACAAGAGGTTTTGGAAGAACTTTCTTTGGGGAAAATTATTAATACACCAGAGACTCGACGAGCAGACGAAATTGGACAAATGAGTCTAGCCTTGCAAAAACTTATAGAAGGATTGAAGTCATATTATAAATTTGCACAACAGATTGGACAAGGCAATTTTGACGCTGAGTTCGAACCACTTAGCCGAGAAGATATTCTTGGTAATGAGTTATTGACTATGAAACGCAGGCTCATCGAAGCGCGTGAGAAGGAAAAAGCGCAGCTCGAGCTTGAGAAAAAAAGACACTGGGTATCTACTGGTATTTCTGTTTTTAGTGGACTTATTACTGCTAATTCTGGTGATATTAAGCTTTTGTCTAATGTTGTGCTACGGCAATTAATGGAATATGTCAATGCGGCAGTAGGGGGTATTTTTATCCTGCAATTCCCAGAAAACGATCAGGGTAAACCATATCTTAAACAAATGGCTACTATTGCATACAATCGTCAGAAAATTATTCAGAAAACACTTGAAATAAACGAGGGACTTGTGGGCGCTTGCTTTACTGAGCGTGAACCTGTTTTTATAACCAATGTGCCAGAAAATTATATCCAAATAAGGACAGGATTGGGTAAAGCCCTCCCACGTAATATATACCTGACACCCATAAAATACGAAGAGAAGGTTTTTGGCGTTATAGAACTTGCGACTTTTGAGACATTTGATGAGTTCCATCGCGAATTGATAGACTCTGTAGCCCAGAGTATGGCAGTAGCATTATCAACAAATTCTTATTTTATTGGAAAAGAAATAGATATTGATGCCTGGTTCTAAACTTTACATAGTCCCCACCCCTATTGGCAATCTCAAAGATATAACACTCAGAGCATTAGACGTACTAAAAGAGGTGGATACTATCTTGGCAGAAGATACGAGGACAACTTTACACCTGCTAAATCATTATAGCATAGTTCCCAGGCGGCTACAGGCGCATCATAAGTTTAATGAGCATAGAACTGTACAAGACTTGGTCGAAAGAATTAAAGCTGGTGAATCCATGGCCTTGGTTACTGATGCAGGTATGCCAGGAATATCTGATCCTGGGTTTCTTTTGGTACGTGCTTGTTGGGAGAATGATGTGACTGTGGAAGTATTACCTGGTGCTACAGCTTTGATACCCGCGCTTGTTGCTTCTGGGTTCCCGACAGATAGGTTTGTATTCGAAGGCTTTCTCCCTCACAAGAAAGGACGGCAAAAAAAGTTGAAGTCCCTTGCCCAGGAGCAGCGTACTATTGTGCTTTACGAGTCGCCTTACAGATTGATTAAGCTATTGGAGGAAATTAAACAATATTTCAGTAAGGAACGTAAGATAGCTGTGGTGCGCGAGCTTACTAAGATTCATGAAGAAGTGGTGCGCGGAACTGCGGAGGAAGTTATTCAACATTTTGCTGGCAAACAAATTAAGGGCGAAATAGTCGTTGTCATCTCGCCCTAAGGTTGACAAATTATTCTGGCTGAAGTAAGTTTGCCATAATGATAAAACATAAAAAATGAAACGACTAATTCTCTTGTTTTGTGTTATTTCTGCTTCTGTTGTTTCTGTATTCCCTCAATCATTGGATTCCTTGATAAAAAAAGCCTTGATCAAAGATTGGAATAGAAAGGTGTCTATGGGTATGCGTCCTTTTTACGCTTATAAGGTTCTGGGTATTGATAGTACCAGAGATGCTATTGATTATTACTTTATAGTTTTGGAAGCAGATTATAGGGTAGATGGGGTTTATTTGAAATCAGGAGAGATTAGCATAATTCCTCTGAAGATAGAAAAAACATCTGATACTGTCATTGGTTATAGGCCAATGGAAGGTGAGGACTATTCCCAGAGTGTGCGCAAAATTTTCCCCCCACAATATCAAGAACAAGTTTTTCATAGGCATTTTAATAGTGAAATGGCGCAGAGGCTTACTCGACATAAGGCTTTGAATTATTGGCATTTTAGGAAGGTGTATTTATTTTATCCAGAAAGCTGGACTGATTATGAGAATGTTATAAATAGATATGTAAATGGTCAGTTGACTAGTCCAATGAGTAAAGTTCGTTTAAGGCAAAGGGCAGTTTATTTTTATCCCACCGATAGTATAAAATATTATGTTGCTTTGGCAGAATATCGTCTCCATTCTCCATTTGCCAACAGGAAACTTGCTAAGATACAGTATTTTAAGCAGAGAGCTGATACTGTCTATATTTTGTTAAATGCTGATGAGGATGGATGGGCTGGGGTTAGTTTTTTCCTAGCACAGGTGCATCCTTTAATTGAGAGGGCCCTCCTTCAATTTCCTGATGTAAGAGCTATTATATGGGATTATGCATCGGATGATAAGCGTTAGTTTGTTTTATGTATAGAATAAAATATAAGTTATTTGTTTTATTTATAAAATAAAAAATCTAATATTTGTTTTGTATATAGAATAAATATTGTAATTTTGATAAAAAACTAACGTAATGTACAAGGATATTTTCAAGAAGTTAATCATTGAGGGGCAAGAGTTTGTCCGTGATGTAGAAGTGATTCCTCGAGATATAGATATAGAGAAAGAGGGGAATTATGTATTCACTGGGTCTCGTCGTGCTGGCAAAACCTATGTTATGTATCAGATAGCTCACGAGTTGGTACAGAAAGAAGAGATGGATAAGATAGTTTTTATAAATTTTGAAGATGAGCGTCTGATAGGACTGGAAGCAAAGGATTTGGGGCAGATTCTCGAAGCCTATTATCAGCTTTATGGCTCTGTTAAAAAGCCTATAATTTTTCTGGATGAGATTCATATCCTTCAGGGTTGGGAAAAGTTTGTGCGTCGTCTGGCCGATCAGAAATATAATGTGTTTGTTACAGGTAGTAATGCTCGGATGTTGAGTCTTGATATTGCTACGACGTTGGGTGGCAGGTTCATTATAAAAGAAATTTTTCCCTTGAGTTTCGACGAGTTCGTGCGTTTTAGAGGATTAGAATTTGATGAGCGTATGCTTTATTCACAAGATAGACATAAGCTGGCAGCTTTGTTTAAAGAGTACTTTTACTTTGGAGGTTTTCCAGAAGTTATTGGTTTTCAGAATAAAAAACAGTATTTGAGCAATCTCTTCCAGAAGCTATTCTATGGAGATATTATTGCACGTAATAATATCAAGAATGTGCAGGCATTAAGGCTCTTGCTAAAAAAACTAGCAGAGAGTACGTGTGATGAGATTTCTTTCACTCGATTGGCGAATATTATAAAATCGGCTGGTATACGTGTGGGTACGGCAACGCTGATAGAATATGTTCGTTTTCTGCAGGATGCATATCTTGTGTTTTCATTACGTAATGTCAAATCTAAATTTACAGAAAGGGAAAGTGTACGCAAGTTTTATTTTATAGACACAGGTATTTTGAATCTCTTTTTGTTAAATCCAGAGACTAAATTGCTTGAGACTCTTGTATTTAACTATCTGCATAGAAAGGACCGAGAAGAGCTTTTTTATTATCGCGAGAATTATGAGGTTGATTTCTTTGTTAAATCAGGAAGTTTGATACAGGTTAGCTATGATATTAGTGCCAGTGCTACACAGGAAAGGGAACTAAAATCTCTGGTTAAAGCAGCTGAGAAATTAGGTGTTAAAGACTTGAAGATTATAACCTATGATGTTGAAGATAGTCTTGAATACAAAGGCTATGGAATAGTCGTATTACCTGCCTGGAAATGGATGTTAGAGAGCCATTCATGGGATAGATTGTCATGAGAATGCAGCAATTTAGGATTTTGTTATAGAAAAAGCCTTGCAGACTTTCGCTGTCCGCAAGGCTTTTTCTGATACTTGACAAGGTCCTACTATTGTGCAGGTTCTTCTTCTTTCGCAATATTAGGTAATTCTAGACCGTAACCTTTACGCTTGTCTTCTGCTTTAAGTAGCAATGCAAATACAAGTGAAAGCAATGCCAAAGTCAGGAAGATAAGCAAGTCAGCCTGGTAGTTGTATCTAATATCGAGTTTGTGCTCCAGAATTATTTTGGATGCTATTTCCTGAGTTGTCTTGAGAGCTAAAGCTTCAAGCTGTTTTTTATTCGGATTCTTTTGCAGGATATTCTGAAGAGCAGCATCCAGTTTCTGACTCAACTCTTTCTTTATAGCATTGGTATTGATATCTTTTTGTGGAGTTGGCTGGTAGTTATTGTATTGAACGACCTGATTAATAGCTTGAGTAGCAGCTTTTTCTATGAGTAGGTTAAGTTCCTTTTCATTGAACTTGTCTTTTAACTCTTGCTTGTATGCTATCTCAATTCCACTTTTAACGAGCTGTTTGTTTGGTACAACATAAGGATTAGTAGAGTTGAGAACAAATCCCAGAAGAAGTGGAATTGACAACAGACCAATGTTCTGAATCCAGAAAATTACGGCATAAGCAGTACCGAGCTGTTTTTCAGGAATAATCTTAGGAACTGAAGGCCACATAGCTGAAGGAACCAGAGAGAAACCTATTCCCAGAATGATCACCATTGTTGCAGCTACCCACCACTGAGTCAGGAATGGCAATGACAAAACTCCATGAACCAGGATAAGGATAAGTGCTCCAATTAGCATAATGGTTGCACCTTTACCTTTACGGTCATAAATACTACCAAATAAGGGAGTAAGTAAAATGGTGCCAAATGGGAGCAAGCTTGGAATCAATCCGGCTAATTTAGGTTCGACGTTATATTTGTTAATCATCAAGTCATTGGCATAGAACAAGAACGGAAATACAGCGGAGTAGAAGAGCACACATAGAAGAGCGATGTACCAGAATCCGCGGTTTGTAATAATAATCTTAATATCAGATAATTTGAATTCTTCTTCTGGTTCTGTTTTGGTGTTAGCCTCACTTTCAGATTTATCCAATTTACGGTCAAGGATAGAGAAAGTAAGGAATGAGATAATACCCAGAAGCATCAGAATTAATGCAAAGGTAATAGGCCCCTGAACAGAGTATTTTGTAGCAAGAGGTATAGAAAGAGCCAATGCCAACAGAGTACCCAGACGAGCAATAGCCATCTGCATACCCATTGCCAGCGCCATTTCCTTACCTTTGAACCATCTAACTACTGCTTTGGAAATAGTAATACCAATGGCTTCTGTACCTACACCAAAAATAGCAAAACCTATTGCAGACCAAAAAATCTGTGCTTTGAGTCCAAATATAACAGCACCTTCGGGAAAGGTGTGTGTAACAGCCCAGTAGTTGACGGCTGTACCAGTAAACATAACTAATGTCGCACCCAGACCAGTTTTACGTACTCCAATTTTGTCAAGGATTATGCCGCTAATAATTAGCATAAAAAGGAATACGTTGAACCAGCCGTAAGCTGACGTATAAGTTCCAAAATCGCTACTACTCCAGCCAAGTGCGCTTTCCAACACAGGTTTTATAGCTGATAAGGCATAGTTGAAATAATAAGCTCCAAAGATAGAGAATGAAGCTAAAACTAATGCTGTCCAACGCACTAATGTTGAGTCTCTTAAAGTCTTTTTTACTTCGGTCATGAGAGAAAATTTTCTATTTACGCAGAATTTTACTTCAAAAGTAAAATTTTTAAAATTATTTACAAATAAATATAAAACTGTTATATGCAAAAAAATAAAATTATGTGCGTTTACTTATAATGTGTGATTTTCATAAAATAATTGTTAGTTTTGAACGGACTAAAAATAGAGAACAATGCGTAGAATAGGGTTATTTGTTTTAGCATTATTTACTGTAGCAGTGTCACTGGGACAGTCAGAGTCGATCTTGCAGAGTAAGATGGATTCTGTAAGTAGTATTTTGCTACGGGTTCCGCTGGTCAAGGGTGATTCTATGCGGAGGGTTTTAGGTGATCGAGCAGCCAATTATTTGCAAGAGGTGTTGATGTATCCTGGGTCATGGAAATTAGATTATTCTTCGTTGAATGATGTGATAAAAATTTTGGAGTCAAAGGACAAGCGGGTAAGAATTTTTACCTGGGGCATTAAGCTGACAGATGATTATTATTATTACGGATTTATTCAGAGGTATGATAAGAAGTCTCATACGACCTATTTTTACCGTTTGTTTGATAGGTCAGACCAATTGAAAGATGCAGACAAACGTTATCTTGACAGCTGGAATTGGTATGGATGTGTCTATTATAAGATTTTTACAAACAAATATCGCCGACACACTATTTATACTGTATTGGGGACTGATCCGGATGGAGATTTGTTAAACCGCAAGATTATTGATGTGATAACATTTCGTGGCAACGGTGCACCGCGTTTTGGCTATGACTTTAGGAATGAGTTTGGACAGCCAGTCAAGAGATTTATTTTTGAGTATAATAATCAGGCCTCTATGCTGCTTCGTTGGGATGATAGATTAGGCATGATAATTTTTGACCATCTTTCACCATCAGAGCCTCGGTACAAGGGCTTGCATCAGTTTTATGGCCCTGATTTTTCTTATGATGGGCTTAAGTTTGTGAAAGGCAAGTGGGTTTATGAAATAGACTTGGATGTACGCGGCCCTAAGAAAAATTAGTAAATTTCTACGGCAATAATTTGATCTCCAACTTCGAGGCTGCGTGCCACACTCATGCCTTTGATGACCTTTCCAAAAGCTGTATAGTGGCCATCCATACCAGGAGTGGGGTTGAGTACAATAAACCACTGTACTGACTCTACTCCGTTGTCTATCAGATTCATAGCGATTGTCCCTGGCTCAAAATGATAAGGATATAACATTACTGGGTGGGCAATGTTAACATCTGGCCAGCTATCACCTCGACGGCTACTTGCCCATACGCTCATATTGGGTATAGAACGCACAATATATGTGTCGTTATAATAGCCCTGGGTTACAAGTTTGAGAAATGTGGAGACTGTAGCGGGTGCCTGTTCGGGATATAGCTTGATGATAATATCTCCTTTGATTGTCCTGATTCTTATCAGTGTTTTGTTTGGAATCTTTTGAGCAAATGACCAGTCTATCTCTGACATTTTGTAAATGGGACGGCTACATGTATCACCTGTGTATAGTTTGTAAAGTCTGCAAACAGAATGGAATACCCGTATGTCTCTGGGAAATTGTAATTTAGCTAAAGCTTGATTGATGAAAGATGTATTTTCGTAGTTTTGTAACAGATTAAGCTTTTTGAGTCTTAGTATTTCAGATGCATAAAAAATCTGAGCATTGTCTCCCTTTTTCATGATTTCCTTGAACAGTAAGCTGAATTCTTTGTTGAGCTTAATACCTTGTTCTTTGTAGTATTTCTGTGCTATTTTATAAAAGTCTGGTTGCAGACGCATTTTAACCAGAGTGCGGGCAGCTGTTGTGGAAATAATTCTTTGTGTTGCGTAAAAAGCTTGGTCTCGGACGAATTCATATTTGGGTGGGTAAAATGCCATGGAAGAGAGCAGATAGCTCTTTTCGTAGTCATTTTTTGTGGCCTTAAATCCGGTGATTATTGAGTTGGCAAATTTCTCTTTTAGTGTATCGGGTGCGTATTTTAGTGCTGCATGAAGGAGCAGGCTACGTGGTAGCCATTTATGTATAGTTCGTGCCAGCTCGAAGTAGTAGTTTGCTTCTTTGGGCAGGCCATGGTAAATGAAATATTCTGCTGCTGTTTGTGCTACGAAACTATTATGATCTGTTGTCAGATGAGCCATTAGCTGTGGGATATCTGGGTTGTGTTGTTTTGCTAGTCCTTGAGCTGCTGCAATTCTTAGCTCTTGGGACTGGGAGTTTAAGTTCTGTTTGAGGAAATCGATAATCTGCTGATTTGTGATATTTGAGACTGCTTTTATTAAGTTGATTTTCAGTATTGTATCCTCGCTGTTGTAAAATACGTGTATGAGTTGTTTGTAATAATCCTTGATCTTAATGGATGGCTGGTAAAAGTATTGGCTAATTATTCTTTTTACTTCGTTAGATGATTTGTAGCTGGTGAGGAGTTCAAGGGCTCTTTGTTCACAAGAAGTAGAGGTCATTCCACGTAGGGCAGAATAGACCAATGCCCATGCTAAGCCTTGTGTTTCTATTCGTGATGTTGGGGAGACTTTTGACAAAAAGTATAAAGTCCTAGAAGAGCCGCAGCGTCCAAGAGCCTCGAGTATCTGTTCTCTGACTGCTGGATTGGATTCATTATAATAATGTTTGATAAGGATGTCTTCTGTATTATGGCTTCTTTGGAGTTCTATTGTGTAAGCTGCTGCCAGCCTGACTTGTGAATTGGTATCATTGAGCATATTTAGCTCGGGATAAAGGTGAGAAGTATCATGCAGAGAACCTAATGAAAGCAAAGTATAATAACGAACTTGTGGAAGAGAGTCATTTAAGTATTTTATTAAGTTTTTTACATCCCGTTGGTTGTGATATTTGAGTACTGTTTTGAGAGTAGGAGTGTAGTAGAATTTATTATTAGTCAGCTGGATAGACTTTGTCTGATGTTGTTTAGACGGAGTATTTTTCTTACATGCAGCGAAAAAAAAGCTAATAAAAATGGCTGCTAAGACTAACTTTTTGCTCATTCGTATAAGTGGTTGTTTTCTATATTTTCAAGAAAATGGCAAAACTCGTTCCAAAAGCTTTGTTTACCGAAGATAATAAATTGTGAGCAAATGAGTATGAAAGATAGGAAGAAAAATGTATTTGGTTGATTGTTATTCTATTACATTCTTAACATTATCCAGTAGCCATGATATAGCATCTTGTCCATTCTCAAAGATTCTTATATTATCTTTGTCGTGTATAAGATTTTTGTAAATGTTCTTGACCATAAAGTATTTGCTATTGATAATTGCTAATTTTTTTATTCCTAATTCAGGTATTTTTTCAATGGCATGTTCAGCTAACCATTTTTGTGTATCAGCAGTAGGAGAGTAATATTGATCTTTAATATTTCCTAAGATATAGAATGGTTCGAAGGTTTTTATAATTTTGATAAGTTCGCTGATAGTCTCTTTGTACTGGCTATCTGTGATAGTTTCGGAATTTTTTTTCCATTTGTATTCGATGAGTCTGAGCTTCTCATCGTAATAGATGTTCATGAAATCTAATGTAAAGAGTTTCATTTTGTTATGAATTAGCTTTTTTTAGAGTAAAATAAAAGGTTGAGCCATGTCCGGTTTTGCTTTCTACCCATAACCGTCCTTTATTTTTTGAGACAAATTCTTTGACTATTTGGAGACCAAGCCCTGTTCCTTTCTCGTTTTCTGTGCCATAGCTAGTAAAAAAAGAGTCGTTATCAAAAATTTTAACTAGTTTATCGTGAGGAATGCCAACTCCGTTGTCTTTCACTCCTACAATGATATTATCTTGGTCTTCAAAATTTAAAAGTGTAATATTACCACCTCTTGGTGTAAACTTTATAGCATTTGTAATTAGATTACGCAAGATAATTTTGACCATTTCTATATCTGCTTTGACGAAACATGAATTTTTGTCTATTGTGTCGATTAATTTAATGTCTTTTTGTTTGGCGACCTGTTTCAAAATGTTTATGGTTTGTTCGACTGCAATGTGGAGGTTAAATTTTTGAGGATTGTATTCTATTTGATTGAGTTGTGATTTTGACCAATAAAGCAGATTTTCAAGTAGTTCATAAGTTCTGATAGAGCTATTTTTTAGTTCTGTCAGGATTTCTGTCAGTTCTTCTGTATTGAAGCTATTGGGGTTTTCGAGAATTAGTTCAAACATAGATTTTAGATTTCCTATAGGTCCTCGAAGATCATGTGAGACGATTGAAAATAGTTTAGCTTTAGCATTATTGGATATTTCGAGTTTTTCTGCATATTTTCTTAGTTTCTCTTGTGATTGCAAAATTTCTGTTATATCTCTGATTATTAGAAGATAATGTTCTGGTGCTAATCTGAGTTTTGATACAGATATCTGTGTATAAATGGTATCTCCATTGGCTTGAATAATAGGAGTTTCTATTTTTTCCTTGGCATTTATAAATTCCTTGAATTGCAGCGGTGAGGCGAATGTTTCAGGTAAGAAGTTTTCCATATTTTGGTTGAGTAGAAACCTTGGGTTTAGTCCAAAGATGTTTTCTGATGCAGGGTTAGCGTCTATAATAGTACCTTGGGCATCAATTATTAAGATGCCATCTGTAGCTCTATTATACAGTTCTCTGAATTTTTGTTCGCTTTGTTTAAGGGCTTCCTGAATTTGTACTTTCTGTGTAACATCACGTATGATTATAAAAGTGAAGATTGGCTCACCTTCAACTGATTTAACTATGGACAACTTGGTGTCTAAGTATTTTATTGTAGATGTTTTGTTGTAGTTATAAATAAACTCTATTGGTTTGTCTGACTTGGTAAAGAGTAGAAGTTTTATTTTGTCCTTGATATTTAGTATCTTGTTAATGTCTTGATTTACAATGTTATCAATATGTTCTGCTTCGAGAATTTTTTTAGCTGCCTGTGAGATAAAAGTTATTTTCTGTGAAGTATCTGTAATAAGCACGCCATCTGGCGACGTGTCTATAAGTGTTTTGAATTTTATTTGTGATTCTATGAGTTCTTTCTGTGTGTTGTAAAAATCACTAACATCCCGTATGGTTATTACTTTTACTGTCTTGCGGTTGTGGTATTTGAAATCTCGCGATAGAATTTCGGCTTTGAATTTTGTACCGACTTTTCTTTTTATATATGTCTCAAAGTTGAGTATAGATTTTGTCTCAATAATCTTGGAAGCTAATACTGGATCGAGAATATCGCTAAGTTTTAAGCTGGGAACGTCATTGTCAGAAAATCCTGTTAGTTGTATAAATTTGTCGTTATATTCCACAATATGACCATCGACGATTATTAAGATAGCCTCCAATGAAATTTTAGCAAATCTTTTGAGCCTTTGTTCTGATTTGTAGCTGGTTCTGAATAGGTAGAATGCAAAAGTTGATATAAGAATAAGAAACAAGACAATCAGTCCCAAAATTATTGTTATGAGTCTTTGCTGGCGATTTTTTAAGTTTTCATATTCAGCCTGTTGCTTAAGCAACAGGTTTTCTCTTGTGATGTCCAGAGATGAGAGCTTTTTGATAATGGTGTAGAGATTGTAATATTTGCTCAGGGAATGAATAGAATCTTTAGTTTGCATGTAATTATTGAAGCTCATGAAGGCTAGGTCTGGCATTTTCTCAGACATATATATTTCTGAGAGTATTTTATATAGTTTTGCTTGTGTGCCGAGAATATTATACTGTATTGCCAGTTGTAAACCTTTTTGAGCATATTGTAAAGCTATATTGTTCTTATCTTGCTGTGTTTTGATTAATGCTTTTAGATAATACCATGTGGAGAGAGCTAAAATATCTTTTGTAGATTTAATCTGGGGATAAAGATTATCAAGTACTTCATCTGCACCTGCGATATTACGTTGTTTTATATAGAATTGGGCCAGATATATATTCAGACGCAGACGACGATGTGGATTTTTTGTGATGTACATTGCCTTCTTCAGGGTAGCAATGGCCTTGCTAAACTGCTGAGTCTCAAGGTAGTATCTGCCCAGGGTGATATAAATAGTAACTTTTAGTTTCGTATTTTTTATATTAGCAGTCTCATTAAATAGAGAATCAATAGGATAAATGATAGGTTGGTTACTTATTTTGCTAAGAAGAGAATGGTTGGCCATGCTGAGGATAATCAGTCCTTTGTAACGGTTATTGTATTTTTTTATGGCTTTGCTCAAAAATGAGAGGATAAAATTATCATAGATATTTTCTTCACGGTAAATGCAAGAGACTTTGTTTAGTTCGTTAAGGTATTTTCTGTCCTGGTTATAGAGTTTGTAGATGAGCATTGCTCTGTAGCCAAAGTAAAGTGCATTATAAGGGTCGTGGATAAGATGATAAATCCTACATAAGTTGCTATATATTTGAGCTTTTCCTAAGTCATTGATGGATGAGCTTTGTTTTTCTAATAGGGTATATGAGAGTTCGAGTGCTTTGTCAGGACTGCTGTAGATATATTTTTCTAATAAGGAATCGTATGTCGCTACTCTGTTATTTTTTATAAAAAGGGCTAAGCCTCTGGAATCTTGTCCAAAGGTTAGCCTTGAAAAGAAATAAATAAGCAAAAAAGCTATAATTATTTTTTTTTTACCTGGCATAAAACCATTTTTCGTTTCTCAAATTTAATTCTTTTTTGATTTTTTTCGCATTATTTCCTGTTGTTTTTGCATCTCTTCCAGACGCTGTTGCCATTTACTCTTTTTGGCATTTTTGCCTTTTTTGACATTTTCTTTTAGCTGACTGAGAATTTGTTCCTCATTTATCATTGCACGTACTAAGTATATTTGTCCGATACTTATCAAGTTGGCAAGTAAATAATAATAACTCAGGGCAGCAGAGTAATTGTTAAACCACACGAACATCAGAAGTGGCATTGACCACATCATTATTTTCATTGATTGTGCTGTTGGGTTCTTCTCGTCAGTTGGGGCAGAGTTTAATTTTGTGGAAAAGACCATTGACAGAGCCATCAAGAGTGCAAAAAGGCTTATGTGGTTGCCTATCAATGGGATATTGGCGTGCCAAGACACGAGAGCATCGTAAGAAGACAGGTCTTTTACCCACAGGAAAGACTGTTGTCTAAGCTCTATAGAGGCAGGGAAGAAGCGGTACATTGCCACAAGGATAGGGAACTGCAAGAGTGTAGGCAAGCAACCGCCCAGAGGGCTGACTCCAGCTTTTTTGTATAAGTCCATTGTTGCCTGCTGACGTTTCATCTGGTCTTTTTCTGGTATTTTTTCTAGAACCTTTTTTAGCTCAGGTTGCAAGATACGCATCTTGGCCGAAGACAGATAAGTACGGTATGTAAGTGGGAATAGTAATAGCTTGATTATTATTGTCATTAGCAAGATGATAATGCCATAGTTATCTATAAAGCGGCCTAAAATATTGAACAGGGGAATAATGATAAACTTATTGATCCAGCGGATAAGACCCTTGCCCAATGGTATCATTTGCTCGAGCTGGAGATTGTCATCTTTTTTGAGTTTTATTTTGTGCAGTACGCTATATTTATTGGGTCCGAAGAAATATGCCATTTTTACCTGGCTCTGTTCCAGCGGTTTGAAAGGAATGTCTATCCTTGCTTGCAGAATTTTAAGGGCATTTACAGATGTATCTAAGTTAGGTTGCATTCTGAGTTTTGCCTCATCGAAATAATTGTAAGCCATCAGCACCGAAGAGAAAAATTGGTGCTTGAAACTGACCCAACGCAGTTTTGTAGGAATTTCTTTTTCCACTGCACTTTTTCGAGGGCTGAGTCGGCTAACATCGGAACGGAAAAATTTGTAGAAAATATTGGTTTGCATAATCTCCCATTTCTCTCCTTGCTCAAGTGGGGGCATATATGTTTTCCAGTATAAGTCCAAGTATGTCGTATTAGCCGGAATGATGTTTTTCATATTGTGAAAGTCCAGAGTATAATCTAATACATAGCTATTGGGCTTGAGAGAATAGATGTAATCAATCCATTGATCATCAGAATAATACAAGCGATAAATGAGTTTTTGTGCTTTGCTCTTGGCTATTAGCAATGTATCTGATGTCTGAGGAATAAAATAAAATTTACCTGTAGGGATAGGCCTCCGGTTTGCAGAAAAAGTGATGCTAAATTCGTTTAGTGGACCATTGAAGAGAATCAAAGAGTCGCCAAAGTGTGTTTTGTAACCTCTAACCTGGACTGAATATACCCGAGCTCCTTTATTAGTAAATTTAATAACCAGTTTATTGTTCTCAAGTGTAATAAACTTTTCTTTGCCTTTTGCTTGTTTAGCAAATTGCCCATAGAGATCAGAAAGTTTTGATAATTGCAGGCTGTCTTGGATGGTATCTGTTTGGACCTTCGCGGTTTGTTTTGGAATTGGGACTTGTGCTGTCTGTTGTTGCTGCTCTATGATGTGCGTAGTGTCAACAGCTGTAGTATCTTTGACAGCTTTGTAATGTTCCTTAATCTGCTTGTTTTGCCAAAACATATAGCCAAATAACAAAAGGCCTATTAAAAGAAGTCCTAAGAATTGATTTCTGTCCATGTCTTAATTGTTTTTTTCATTTTTGTGTGTTATTGCTGCTTTTATAAATGCAACGAACAATGGATGTGGGTTGTAAACAGTGCTTTTGTATTCTGGGTGAAATTGCACGCCGATGAACCATGGATGGTCCTTGATTTCGACTATTTCTACAAGATCCGAATCGGGGTTGATGCCAACGGGCAACATGCCGTGCTGTTTGAAATCTTCTAAATATTTATTGTTAAATTCATATCTGTGTCTATGGCGCTCATGCACAAGTTCTGTATTGTATGCTTTGTATGCATTGGTATTTTTATCAGGCAGATAACAAGAATATGCACCCAGACGCATTGTGCCGCCTAAAGCAGTGATATTTTTTTGTTCTTCCATCAAATCAATGACAGGATGTGATGTGTGGGCATCCATTTCTGTAGAATGTGCGTCAGAGAACCCAAGAACATTCCTAGCAAATTCAATAACAGCCATTTGCATACCCAGGCAAATGCCAAGGAATGGTATTTTGTTTTCGCGGGCAAAGCGGACTGCTTCTATTTTGCCGTCGATTCCTCTGTGGCCGAAGCCTGGGGCTACTAAAATGCCGTCATAACCGTTTAGTATTTCTGCTACATTGTCTCTTGTGATTTTCTCAGAATGTATCCATTCAACCTGCGCTTTGGCATCGTTGGCCGCTCCGGCATGTATAAAGGCTTCATTAATAGATTTATAAGCATCTTGCAGCTCTACATATTTTCCGATGGCTGCTATTCGTACAGTATGCTTGAAATTATAAAGTTTATCAATAAACTGTTTCCATTTGCGCATCTGAGGTTTGTTCCCCAGAGGCAAATCGAGTTTTTTTACAACAATCTCATCTAATTTTTCGTCGAGCATTTTCAGTGGGACGTGGTAAATAGTATCAACGTCTATAGCTTCGATCACAGATTCTGGCTCGATATTGCAGAAGAGGGAAACTTTCTGTCTGATTTCTGGTGTCAAAGGTTTCTCTGTTCGTAGGACTAATACGTCTGGCTGTACGCCATTCTCAAGAAGTGTTTTGACGGAATGTTGGGTTGGTTTGGTTTTCAGTTCTTTAGCAGCATGGAGATATGGTACTAATGTTAGGTGTATAACGATAGAATTATTTCTGCCCAGTTCCCATTTCATTTGTCTAACGGCTTCGATAAAAGGTAGGGACTCGATATCGCCTACCGTGCCACCGATCTCTGTGATAACAATGTCTAATTCAAATTTTTTGGCCAGGAGCTTTATGCGACTTTTTATTTCATTTGTGATGTGAGGGATAATCTGGACTGTTTTGCCCAGATAATCGCCACGGCGTTCTTTGTTGATGACGGTTTGATAGATTTGTCCGGTAGTAACATTGTTGATATGCGAAGTATGAATATTAAGGAATCGTTCGTAATGTCCCAGGTCCAGGTCTGTCTCTGCCCCGTCTTCGGTTACGAAGCATTCGCCGTGTTCATAAGGGTTTAGGGTTCCGGGGTCTATGTTCAGATAAGGATCTATCTTAAGAATAGAAACTTTAAAACCCCGCTCAAGTAACAATCTTCCCAGCGAGGCAGAGATAATACCTTTGCCCAGCGAAGAAGTAACGCCACCTGTAATAAAAATATATTTAGTGTTTTTTATCAATTTTGTAAATTTTTATGCTTGTTCTGGTTAAAAAACAAAACGGCAGCCGATTGAGGTCTGAAAGCTGCCGTTTAGCAAAGTATTTATAATGTCATTTGTCAAAGTTTTTTGTATTCTTGAATAAGCAAATTGATGTTGTCCTCAATTTTCTTAATCTTTTGTTTGAGTGTATCCAATCTGGCCCTGAATTCTTTGAGAAATTCTTCTGGTGAATCTTTGAACATTTCGAGGTTATTTTCAAGCTTAAGTTGTTCTGTTTTTAGCTTTTGTAAAAAAGTCTTTTGTTTGTCTATTTCACGCAGAATCAGATGTTTAGCCTTAGGTGATTTGAGTAGATTTTCCAGTCTGTTTTTGAACTGCATCTGACGACGGTTCTCTGAATCGAGGTTGACCTGTGAAAATTTAGCGTCAAGAGCCTGATGATATTCTTTGTTGATTTTGTCCTTTTCTTTATATGGTACAAATCCTATTGCAGACCATTCTTTTTCTATCTCATCCAGAAGTTTGATGTTTTCTTCTTGATTTTCGGATAGTTCCAGGTTTTTAATTTTCTCAATAAGCTCGAGTTTCTTGTGCATGTTTTCGCGTTCTTTTTTGCGCAACTCTTTCATGAATTGACGTTTACGACGGAAGAATTCGAGACGTGCGGTGCGGAATCGCTGCCAGATTTCCTCGCTTTTTTCTTTTGCAACTGGGCCAATTTTTTTCCATTCTGAAAAAAGCTTTTCAAATTCACGGGCAGTCTTGCTCCATTCTGTGCTATCCTTAAGCTGTTCTGCTCTTTGAGCCAATTTTTCTTTTTTCTTGTAATTTTCTTCTAATAGTTCTTGGTGATGGCGGAAAAATTCACGCTTATTTTCAAAGAATTTATCGCAAGCACTGCGGAAACGTTCGTAAATTGACTGATTATATTTCTTTGGTACACGGCCAACTTTGCGCCATAGCTGCTGGAGCTCCAGTATTATTTTTGTTTTTTCCTGCCATTCTTTGGGGGTTGTAATTTCCAAGGTAGATATTTTCTCAGCAGCCTCACACAGGCGTGTTTTAGCCTCGAGGTTTTTCTTTTGGATTTCCTTTATTTTCTTGAAATATTCTTGATGACGTTTATTGATTTGAGAACTGATTTGACGGAATTGTTCCCATATTTCATCGCGTTTTTCCTGAGGAACAGGTCCTATCTCTTTCCATTCACTGTGTAATTCTTGAAGTTCTTTGTATGCCTTGACAGGATCGTCGTAATAAATCAAAGCCTCGGCGCGCTCGATGAGAGCGAGTTTTTGTTCAAGGTTACGCTGAAGGTCAAATTCCTTGAGCTCTTTATTGATTCGAACCAGATCATAGAATTGTTTTCGGATGTGGTTCCAATCGTTCATCAATTCTTTATAAGCTTCTTTTGGCACACTGCCTATCTGTCTCCACTGTTTCTCTAAGTTCTTAAAATCACGGTAAACTTTGTCGAAATTGTCTGTACTTTTTATTAACTGCTTAATTTTTTCAATAATCTCTTGTTTGCTTACCAGATTTTTCTCATGTTCTTTGCGCTGTTGCTCCTCGTATTCGTCAC
This sequence comes from Bacteroidales bacterium, assembly GCA_027015275.1. GTDB lineage: Bacteria > Bacteroidota > Bacteroidia > Bacteroidales > S143-33 > S143-33. Next base: position 23,144 of record JALWCU010000163.1, read on the forward strand.
GTTTCTCTTTGTATGCGTCAAATGCGTCTTTGAATTTGCGGTCAACTTCTAAAATATCCATAGGAGTCTTGAAATCCTCGGTATTTCCGCCTTCCTCAATAAATTTTTGTCTAAGGTCTTCGAGTATTTCATTGCGTTTTTTGTAATAAAGGTTGCGGATTAATTCTACCTTTTGACGGATTTCATTGATGGGCAGCTGTATTATTTCTGCGAGCTTGTCAGCGAGCTCTTCGAGACTGAGCCTGCCTAATTCCTTTTCTCCTTCATGCCCCGTGTGTCCGTTATTTTCTTCTATCTTATCAGATAGCTGTTGTAACTGTTCGGGTGTAATGTCATCATCTTCAAGCCCTTTTGAAATAATGTCCGCTGCATTCTGATTGTTCTTTAATTCTTCCATAATGTAAAAATTTTGTTTATACACCGAGTTTGTAAAATACTGAGGCTTTGCAAAAATAAAATTTTTATGCACAAGAGAAAAAAGCTTTATTAAAAAAAATGAAAATTTTTGAGCCTGTTTTATATTTGTGATAACTTTTCGGGATAAAGAACTTTGGATGTCATACTGGTTGCCTTTGTTAGTATGGTGCGGTATTATACAAAATTCGGACAAATGAACTAATATTTTGCACAAATGTTTGGACTGGTTGACAGTAATAATTTCTTTGCTTCGTGCGAGAAAGCCTTTAATCCAAGGCTCAGGGATAAGCCTGTTGTTGTTTTGTCCAATAATGACGGTTGTATAATAGCACGTTCTACAGAGGCAAAGGCTCTGGGCATAAAGATGGGCGAACCATATTTTAAGGTGCGCAACTTATTGGAAAACAATGGAGTACATGTTTTTTCTGCAAATTATTCTCTTTATGGTGATATGTCGCGGCGTATTATGCAGATATTAATGGAGTTTGTCCCAGAGATTGAGATCTATTCAATAGATGAAGCATTTTTGCGTTTGGATAACCTTATCATAAAGGATATGGAGAGTTTTGCCTGGGATTTGTCTGACAAAATACACAAGTGGACCAGTATACCTGTTACAATGGGCATTGGGAAAACCAAGACCTTGTCCAAGTTGGCTACTGAGTATGCCAAGCGAGTAGTGAAAAAGAATGTATTAATCTTGCAGGACCAGTCATTAATAGAGGAGGTTTTCCGTCAGACAGCAGTCGAAGACTTATGGGGAATAGGGCGACGGTGGGCAAGGAAGCTATATCAGTACTTTGTTTATACAGTGTGGGATTTCGTGCAGCTCTCAGATGGTTTTATTCAGAAGAATTTCAGTGTTATGGCATTGAGGCTAAAGCATGAACTTCTGGGTAAAAATGTTTTTAGCCTGAACGATTTGCCTGATGCGCGCAGGTCTATTAGACGAAGCCGTAGTTTTGGGGTTTTGCTCGATAAGTATGATGAGCTGGAGGAAGCAATCTCAAATTTTGCCGATAGCTGTGGTGTAAAGTTGCGCAGAATGGGCGAGGTAGCCAATACAATTATGGTGTATATTCGCACAGACCCACATCGCACGGACTTGCCACAGTATCGGAACAGTGTGTCCATAACATTACCTTCAGCAACTGATAGCTCACGCATAATAATAGATGCAGCAGTAATGGGCCTGAGAACCATATTCAAGAGTGGTTACCAATATCGCAAAGCCGGAGTCTTAGCCTTGGGACTCGAGCCTGCGCGGTCGGTGCAGATGGGATTGTTTGATGCCTATAACAAAGCACAGGAGCAGTCGTTAATGGGTGCTGTGGATAAAATAAGGGGAAAATTTGGCCGTAAGAGTTTGTTTTTTGGAACACAAATTGGTAATGGAAAATGGAAACCAAGGCAGTTCCATATTTCCCAGGAATTTACGACAAACTGGGATGAATTGTTAAATGTTAAATAGGTCATGAACGGGACAAAAGTTAATACAATTATTCTCTCAGCCGGACTGTCTTCGCGTATGGCACAGCCAAAGGCTCTTCTGACATTTGGGCGCACAACTTTTATTGAGAATATATATTCTGAATTTGCGCCAGAAAGCCACAGAGTAGTGGTAGTTGTATCTCCTAAGTTGTATATCACGATGCGAGAGAAAGATATTAAGCTTGATGCGGATTTTGTTTTTAACCATAGGCCGCAATATGGACGTTTTTATTCGGTATATCTGGGTGTCAGGGAGCTCGGTCCGAGTAGTATTTTTATACAGAATGTTGATATACCAGGGGTTAGTAGTTCTACATTGAGAGTGATGAAAGAAGCATTAGAGCCTCGAGCTTATGTGGTACCTATTTATAAGGGCAGGCGAGGGCATCCTGTTTTGATAAGCAAAGAAATAGCCGATGAGATACTCAGAATTGACAGAGATTATGAACGGGTTAATCTTCGGAGTTTTCTGAATCAATTTACTGAGAAACAAGTAAATGTAGATGATGAATTTGTTACCTTGAACGTGAATACGCCTTCAGATCTGGACGTTTTATATAATAGGGTTAGTAAGATTAAATTTTCTTGAAATAGTTCGTCAAATAAATGTTGACAAGTGAATAATAATTTACTATATTTCCGTTAAACATAAAACTGTAGGATTATGAAAAAATTAGCGTTCTTTTTAGCTTTAATTTTAGGTTTTAGTTTCACCACAATGGCACAAGTAGATGAAGAAGAAGGCCAGTTCTTTGGTGGACAGCGTTCTGTAGGTACCGAAGCATATGCACAATATGATTTTGGTACAGTTACGACTGGAGTTGTAACGCATGAATTTATTATTCGCAATGTTACGCCTAATCCTATGATTATTGATAGGATAGACATCCCGAATGGTGTTTCGGTTACTGTTGTTAACAAGGAGATCAAGCCACATGAAGTAGGTAAGATCATTGTAACTATCGACAAAAAGTATTTTACACAAACAGGTAAGTTTCAGTTGCCGATAGTTGTGCGCACTAAGCAGAAAATTGGTCAGGGACTGTCTATTTACAAGGATGCTGTTTATATGGTCAAGGGGCAGATTCAGTAAGGTCTTCTTTTCCTGATCTTTTTAACGGCGGGGATACTGATAGTGTCCCTGCCGTTTTTGTTTTTGTTTGTGATTGTTAATATGTTCCCATTGTGGGTGTGCGGAGGCACTCCACAATGGGTAAAGTTTTTATATTAAAATTGGTATAAAGACACAGAAGTGTGTTAGATATTTTAAAGGGGAGTTTATTAGGTAGGAGATGAAAAAAGTTTAAGTTATATCAAAATTTACTATTTTAGCAAAGGTAAAAATATATGTGATGTAATGAATCCGACTTATGCAATAGCTTTATATTTGAGCATTTTTAGTTTAATATTCATTCTTTTGCTTTTGCTCAATATTTTCAAAGTAAACAAGGGACTGAGTGAGCTTAGCAGAACAGTAGATGGTCTGAAGAAAGCACTAACGAAAGTAGAGAGGGCAGAGAAAGAGGTTGTTAACACTGTAGTATCCAGAGATAGGGCACGTGAAATTTTTAGGGAAGAAGGTATAATAGACTTGAAGCATGTTCGCCGCACCGATAGGAGGGCAAGAGCAAAGGAGCGGAACAAGCGAATGAATTTGTTCCTGGAAAAGGCGGAGCAGTTCGTAGGGCAGAATTTACTGGATAAGTTGGGTATTATTTCTTTCTTAGTAGGATTGATTCTGCTTGTCGGAGTTGGTTTGGAGTATAATTGGATAAATTCCATTGGAAGGGTATTTCTGGGGCTGGTCAGTGCTGGTATATTGTTGGCAGTAGGTTATTTGTTCCGCCGTCGTTTTGCTGTTTTTAGTTCAGTGCTGATAGGTGGTGGGCTGGCATCGCTGGTGCTAACACTTTTTGCAGCGTTTTATGTTTATTCTTTATTGTCTTTGCCTGTAACTTATGCGCTTGTTACTTTGGTATTGGTAGTAGCGATTGGTTTGTCGGTGATAATGGGTAGGAGCGAGATAGCAGTTTTGACATTTGCAGCAGGTTTTATAGCGCCTTTGACAGTTAGTTTGTCCAGTGGTGATTATTGGGTAATATTTACATTTGTATTGCTTCTGGATTTGGGTGTGATTTTGTATGATTATTTTCGCAAGTCGTTGCTTATCAATGTAGTATCTTTTGCTTTTACGTATTTGATTTATGCTGTATGGTTAATAGATAAGTATTGGTTTCACAAGGAAGAGGTTCCTTTCTGGAGCTCAATGATGTTTTTGACTGTTTTTTATTTGATGATATTTGCAATTGTGTTGATTAATAATGTGAGAAAGAACCGTAAGTTCCTTCCTATAGAATTTTCTATGATATTGTCTGCCAATGCGTTGTATTATACGGCGGGGTATATAATTATAGTCAGAACGGGTGTAGATTATAAGGGTATTTTTACTTTGTGGATATCGCTTGTTAATTATGGTTTTTTCCTGTGGTTGTATCCGCGGAGGAATTTTGATCGAAGGATTTTGAATTTATTTCTTGGGTTGTCCATAATGTTTATTGCGCTGGTGGTGCCGGTTGAGTATATGGGTAAGTCGCCCACACTGGTGTGGGCTTTGCAAGCAGTGGTATTGATGTTTGTAGGTATCAGGGCTGATGTGGCTGGCATGAAATTGGGTTCTATTGAGTTGACTTTGTTGATGTTGGCAAGTTTGGGTTTTGACCTTTATGATCAGTATTTGAATGTTTTTAGAGATATGGAGGCAATAACTCCTATTTTCAATCGTGGTTTTCTCAGTTCGATGTTGGCTGTGTTATCGTTGTTGACAAATGCTTTTTTGCTCAGATATGAGAAGCATGATTATTTTGGATTTAAGTTTATCAAGAAAAAACTGTATCAAATAGGTTTGGTGCTATCGGCGGCATTGGCTTTTTACATAGCTTTCCGTTTTGAGTTGCGTTCTCTTGCCACACAGGTTTATGAAGATAATTTGGTTGTAGATGTTATATTGAGTTTATTGAATTATGGGCTCTTGATGTTGTTGGCTCTGCCTGCATTTTTTTTACGCAGGAAGCCAATGATGATAATGTCTATGGTAGCATTTGTTTTAGCGTATTTACTATATTTGACAGATTATGCTTTTTCGTGGGCTGATTTGAGGAATGCTTTTTTGGTTTCACCTTTTATAACAGTGAAGGAATATAATTTTCATTATTATTCCGCATTGATGTTGTTGGTGATAAGTATAAGTGCGCTTTCCAGTCTCAGACATGCCAAGACCAAGCATCCGGTAATAGATAATATTCTGAGTTTATTGATGATAGGTTTAGTTTTGGTGTTTTTGAGCAATGAGTTGGGCAATATTGTGGTTGTGATAAAATATAGACCTAACGTATTGATACGTAGTATATTGCAGAAGGTTTTTAGCATGTATTATACAATGCTTTGGTCTGCGTTTGCACTTGTACTTTTATTTATTGGTTTTGTAGCGCGGACAAATGAGGTAAGGATAGGTGCATTTGTACTGATGGGTTTGACGATAATCAAAGTGTTGGTATATGATTATTTCAAGCTTCGTTCGGATGAGCTGATGATAGATTTTATATGGCTTGGATTTGTTTTGCTAATGGGATCGATAATTTTTCAAGTTTTTTCGGGCGCTAAAGGCAAAGGGAAGCAGCAAGTCTATAAGCCGGATTCTGTCAAATAGCGTTGAAGGCTATTTGCCCTATCATTTGTCTAGTGCGGTCAACCCCCCGGCATCGGGCGGGCCACCCTTACTTAATTAGAAGTTGCCGGTATATTTGACCTTGCAGCCTGTTGGATGCACAGCCACTATAGTCGTCTATAGTGCTGGTGGGCTCTTACCCCGCCTTTTCACCCTTACTGCCACAGAGGCAGCGGTTATTTTCTGTTGCATTGCCATAGCCTCACGGCTATCTGCCCTTTCGGCAGAACAGTGCCCTGTGCTGTCCGGACTTTCCTCCACATAGCCTAGAGAGAAAATAGTTTTTAATCATTAAGATCAAGCTTCCCTCCTGGCCTGTGGCGATAGGGCGACCTGCTGCTAAATTTGTTAATAATGCCTTTCTTTTTTAGTTGCTCAAAGTTATAACAAATATAAGTAAAAATCAAATGGGCTTAGAACGAGGCTTTTAGTCCAACAAGAAATGCAAAGATTTTTTGAGGTGAAGGGCCCTCAGAGCCGTCAGCCAGATTAAAGTAACGGGTGCTGAGTAGATTCATGATTTTGTATGAGAACCAAAGATTTAGTTGTTTTTGTTCGAAGACAAGTGCATTTCCAGTTGCATACATCACAAAGTAGGAAGGGCTATGAAGGTTTGGTGCTAGGAATGAAGAGCTTCGGTATTGACCGCCGAAGAGTATATTTATGTTGTCTTGATAAGAAATATTCAGTTTAGTTTTGACAGAGTGTCTGGGGCTAAATTGCAAAGGCTGATTACTGATATACCCGTCTATGTATGTGTAACTCAGTGAGAATTCGGCATTAAGGAATGAAATTTTGAATTTATCTGCAAAGGAAAAAGTAGCGCCATAGGCTTTCCCAAATCCAGTATTTTTCATTATCCATGCTTGGTCAACGTGGATGCCATGGAATGTTGTGTCAGATACAGTATAACGTTCGATAAGGTTGTATAAAGGGCTATAGAAAGCATTAATTTTAATGAATAGATTATCATTTATGAAGTTAGTAAATGAGAGTTCATAAGAACTTTTGTACTGTGGTCTAAGGTTAGGGCTTGTAAGATGCCAGAAGGGGCTGGTAAGCCCAATTATTCTTCCCAAGCTATCGCGGACGGACAGGAAAGAGCCGAAATGTTGGTATTCGATGTGTGCAGAGGGAGCCAAGAATGATTTGCCGTATATGAATTTTATGGACCAATAACTGGATGGTGTGAAGACAATTGAGACGCGAGGCAGGAAGACGTGTCCATATCGGCTATTATATCCGTATCTGATTCCTGCTATAATATAAAGTTTATGGTTAAAGTTGTTAGTTATTTGAGCGTAAGTACTGAGATTGTAATATTTGATTCTATAAAAATCTTGGTAAATTGTTAGATTTCTGCCCGATGTATCTTGGACATTAGTGCCAAAATAGTAAATATTTTGTAGATTGTAAGGTTTTGACTCGTCGTAGGGGATTGGCAGGTCGCCAGTTTTGGGAATTATATCGTACATGTCAACGGTAGTTCCGAAATTGATTAATGATTTTTTGATACCAGAAAATTGGAAGTTTTCTTCCCAGTGTATATTTTTGGCATTTTCGTATTTGTATGCAATATTAAAATCAGTATATCTATTGACAAAAGCAGAGGTTGGTAATATTTTAAAAACCTGGAAATTAAGTAATGAATTGGTTTGTATGTTATTGCGCCTGTTTTTGTGGGTGTTTTTGAGGTAGAAATTTGATAAATTTGTATTATAATGGGCTTGTTTGCAATAAATTGAGTACTCTGGTCTTCCTGCCAGAGACGAAGAGTGTGATTCGTAGAAGCTCATGTAGCCCAGTTCCCAATTTTTATAGAAGATTTTGGCTCTGAGATTTGCTGCTTTTGTGTGCATATCCCACGGTTTTATTCCAATGGGTGAGGAAATAGTATCGCCGAAATGTATTACCTTTCCAGTCCTTTGATAGGTATAATACCAGTGGTAAATGTCGAGGTAGTAATTTGGCATGAAGGGCTCGTCGGAGTAATAATATTTTCCTGTCAGGCTAATGCCAATGTTTTTTATTTTGTAATTGGCTGATATGGTTGAGCTTGTGGTGTTAAAATTACCTCTGTAAATATTGGCATTTAGGCCAGTCATTTCGCCAGGTTTATAGGTTATTATGTTTACAATAGCTGTGAAAGCGTCAGAGCCGTATAGAGCTGAGGAAGGGTTTAGGATTATTTCGACTTGCTTGACGTTAGCCAGGCTATAACTTTCGGCAATGGTTATATCTGTGCCAGCAGCAGAGTTAATTCTTACGCCGTCCATTAGAATCAGGAATTTTTCGTTGCCGGATATGCCATTGATGGTGTAAATGTCATTATCTTCGTCTGATGACTGGTGCTGGATGATGATTTGTGGTATATCGTCGAGTAGGTCCCTGAGGCATGTATAGTTATTTTGTTTTATTTGCTGTGCAGTGATAGTAATAATATTGCTGGGTGCTGTAAGTATTGTTGTTATGTTTCGTCCTGGAGTGGATATTTTTATTCTGGACAGGTCTATTAGCGAGAGGTTGTAGAAGCTGGTGTCAACTTGCGAGAAAGCCGCTGTGTATATTAGAAGATTTAGTAGAAAGAATGCGAGTTTCTTCATGACAGAATTTTTTATGAAAATATAAAAAATATTTATGACTTTTTACAAAAAGTAAGATAAAATTTATATGAAATTATGTGTTTGAGACTGGGACATACTGGAAATAAGCAGCAGATTATTTTACTGATTAGAGGTGTGTGGTATGAGTTTTTTTAGTCTTTTTTTGAGTTTTTTGTATTTAGAAGTTGTGGAGTGTATTTTTGATTTTGCCTGTTTTTTTCTGAGTTTTCGTGTTTGTGTGGCTTGCTTTAGGAGTTGCCTTCGCATTCTTCTGGCGTTTCTGATGACCTTTCGGGCTTTTCGGTGAGCTTGTGGTGTGTTTTGTTGCATGAGTTCGTGAGCAATTTCTCTGGCTTTTCGCATAATCATTCTGGCACGTTTGCGAGTTTGTTTTATCAGAATTTTAGTTTCGTTAGCGGCTTGTTTTTTCTGCTGTTTTTGGACGACTCTGGCTGCACGCAGGGAGTCTGCGAGAGCTTTGGTCTGGATTGATTGATTTGATAGGTTTGCCACGGATGTCCGGGTGAGTATATTGGCAGAGATACGCATTTTGGGGTCAGAAGCTTTGCCGAGCACTGTTAGATAGACGAATGCATGGTCTTCGCCTGTAAGTGTCTTGTGTAGGACACGGAGAATTTCTTGTCGGCTCATCTGTATTCCAAAGGTGAAATTTATTAGCTGGGAATAGACAGAGTAATAACCTTCGAGGATGGCTGGATGCTCTGAGACAGTGAACTTGGAGCGTGGTATTATCACACTATTGTTTTGGTAGCGGAAATATAAGTCAAGATTTGTTAGGTAAGGTGCATTTAATTGTGGAATCTTCAGAATTTTAGCTGTTTTGTTAGTGTATTCATTCTCAGGTAGTTGTAGTCTTGATGATAGTATTTTCCCAGTGATGTAAAGATTTTGTAGATTGGGCTTAGAGCTATGGTATATGAGGCTTCCAGACATGCCCAGATCAAAAGTGCCTTGTGTGCTCGAGAGGAAATTTTTTACAGTGTCGTTTAAGTCAAGAAAACTAGTCAGACTCGGTATTTCTATGCCAGTAATATCTGTAGCAAAGTTGATGAAAAGATTTTTATTTATAGGACTTATGTTAGAGGTAAGAGAAATTAGAGTATTGCCAAAGTTTACTTGGAGTGATTTTATCCACAGGGAATCTGGATATGTTGAAATAATTGTATGTAAGTTGTTGAATGTCAGTTTGCCATAAGTTATTGTGTCTATTGATAGATGAATGTCTGCTAATATGTTTTTGTTCAAAGGAATGGGTAAAAGAGAGTGGTGTGTACTGGAGTCGGCGGAAAAGCTGTTTAGGTCAATAGAATTAATATTTGCTTGGGCTTTTATGGATAAGGGCTGGCTTGAATGGAATTTTTTGGGTAGAAGAAAGGGAATGTAATTTTTTACTAAGACTTTACTCGAAAATTGTGTGCTATCCAGACAAGCATTTTGAGTTGTGATAAATATTTGTTTGTTAGAGATATAGCTGCCGATATAGGGTGTATGGAAACGATATTTTTCTGAATTTAAGGTAAAGTTTTGGATAATTGCAAAGCCTGATACTGCTAAAGTGTTGATAGAGTCTATGTTAGTTTTATTGAGATAACCAGAGAGCGCTACGTGAGTGTTGAGCAGACCCTGGAGCTTGTAATTATTGATTTTAAATAAAGGTGTAATTTTATCCAGGTCTATTTTGGCATTTAACAGACCAGAGAGGAAAATTTTGTCTTTAGTGTCGTTTATTTTGAAGCGGGATAGATGAAAGTAATTTTGCAGGATATTGAAATTGGCATAATTAACATAGAATTTGAGATTGTGCGATAATTCTAATACTGCCAGAAGATTAATATTGCTGATTTCTTCTTTTATGTGTGGGATTTGAGCATAGCCATTGATTATGTTTATTTTTGCGTGCAGTCTGGAAGTATCCTTAGCAGGGGAGCGCTGGCTCATGTATGTTAGATTGATTTTGTATGTTCCTTGAGCATTAATTTTTGACAGGTCAGTAGAGCTAAAGACATTTATTACTGACAGAAGGTCGCGGAAGTTTTTTGTAAGTGCCTTTATCTTGAGTAGATAAAAATGGTAATGGTTTGTTGAATCACAAAGATTGGAGTTTTTGAATATGCCATTTGCGCTGAATTTCAGTTGATTGATAGAAAATTTACCATTAAAGTAATAATTATCCTGGCATGAGGGGAAAATGTTTTTGTAGTCAGATTCTATACTGAGGTCCACGTTGCGCAGTAGGTAATTTTTTTTGCTTTTGATATAGGAGTTTTCGAAAATGGCGGAAAGGAAAAACTCGGCACTCTGTCCGCTCATCTTGAGATTGACGAAATTTGCTGTAGCATTGTCAGAGCCAACGAATACATTGCTTTCATAGTCCAGGTATTGGGCTTTCCCGCGAAAAATGTTTAGATTCTTAACCAGGATATAGAAAGGCGAGGCTGTTGTGGTAATATCTTCTTTTGTTGGGAAAAAATAATAATTAGCTATTCCGTCTGGGTTTACCAGGAGGTTCAAGCGTGGCTGTGTGGCATCTATTTCTTTGATAGTGATTTGTTGTGGTCTGTCAGAGAAATGTTCTACGTCTATAGTAAATTCAATATCAGGTACATACAGCAGTGTATCGTCGGCAAAATCACCTTTGCCTGTGATGGTCAAGTTGTAGAAATGTATTTGTGCATTGGGAAAGTCCTGGAGCAGGGTTATATTTGATTTATCAAAGTCAATCTTGACCAGTAGATTACGGTTGGCATAGTGGATAGCTTGGCGGAGGATAAAGTTTCTCAAAAGGCTGGCAGCCAGCAGAATTATTATAATCAGTGTGCTCAGAATCAGAATAAAAATGCTTAAGTATTTTTCCCATTTTTTCATTCAGCTCAGCTTTGCTAAGGTCTTGGATTTATAAGTTTCCGAAATATTTTCGAAGTACCCATTCAGCAGTTAGGCTCACAAGCACCAAAATAAGGAAAATATAATATTTAATGCCTTGCCTTGTCTGCGTTTGTGTTATTATTAGTTTTGGTAGCTGGTTATTATTTAATAGTTCTGTCTCAAGTTGTTTTGTCTGGTCTGCAAAAAAGAATTGTCCGCCGGACTGTGATGCTATTTTTTTTAATAATTGTGTGTTTGCTCTAAGGTCAATGGCTTCCATGTTTACTTTTCTGACTGCAAAGCTGCCTGTAGCTATGAAATTTTCCTTGCCCAGTGAGCAAGTTGCTGTGTAGTGGTAAATTCCTTCTCTGAGTTTGCCTATATCCAGTGTGTAATAGTCGGTGGACTTTTCGAACACATAATTGAGAATATTGCCAGAGCTATCACTAATGGTTAATTTAACGTCTGGCTCTGTTATGGGTGCGTAGGTTTTGTCGTATAGCTGTGCGCTAAAGATAACTTCCTGGTTTTGGTCAATAACGGGTCTGACTTTGACATCGAAGCGTTTGTGTCGGCTATTGGTCATGAGAAATTGTACTATCTGCGAGATGAGCTTGTCTGTTTGATAAAAAGATTTTGTGTTTCTAAATTCTGTTATACGCCAGCGCCAAATGCCTTCGCCGCAGATGATGCCGAGCTTGTTGTTGTTAAGCGGACTTGCAGGAATGAAGATTATTAGAGGTTTGTTTGTTATGATGCCGTTGACCTTCTGCCAGAGCATAACATATTGTTTGTCAATGTTTTGATAGTCTAAATATGGTACAATCAAAGGCGGGAGACTGTTAAGAGTGTTCTGTAATCCTTTGTCCAGCAGAAATACATAAAAGTCTTTGTTGACACTTGCTTGTGCCTGGTCCATGCTGCCGACAATAGGATTGAATTCCAGCCCTGTTCCGAGGTTTTGTAGTTTTATAGGGTCTGTCTTGGAGCCCAGTATTATTAACACGGGTTTGCCAGATGCTTGTAGTTGTTTCTTGAGCGCTGTGGTATTGGTCTTGGAATCAGGGAGTTGGTATAAAATTATAAGAGCATAATCCTTCAGGTTTCCCTTGAATTTGTTGACCAGTGAGAAGTCTATTTTGTATGTTGGTATGGCTTGTAAGCTTCTTCGGAGTGTGGCAATGTCTGGGTGCGGAAATCTGGAGAGAATGAGTATTTTTTGTCGTGAGTCAATGACTTCGATTACTGTTGTGCGGGTGTTGTTAAGTGTATTTCTTTCGTTTCTTAGCCTGGATATACTCACGGTCAGCAGTTTCTTGCCTGGCGAGGGAGAGCGGAGAATAAAATTTACTTTTTTCCTGAAATAGTCTTTGTTTATTGTTATGATTTTCTTAGCCACTAAGCGTCCGTTTAGCCTGACCGTGATGCTAGCCTTTTTGCCTGCTGCGTGGAGAGCATTTATCTCTGCCTGCAATGGGAATTTTTCGTGCAGAAAGACAATGCTATTTGTCCGTAGGTTATTAATTTTTATATCTGCATATTCTGTAGTGTCGCCCAGTGCAAGGGCAAAGATAGGTACCTGAGATTGACTTGCCTGAAATTCTGGGTCAAAGCCTTGATTGTATATACCATCGCTGGCAAGTATGATTGCACCGAGGTTTTGATTGAGGAAACGTTGGTTAATGTCGTATATTGCCTGCGAGATATTAGTGTAATTGCCAGAGAAATCAATCTTGTGGTTCTGCCTGAGACTGTCTGAAAAAGTGAATAGACGAACATCAAATTTTTGCTTCAGATTTTTTATCAAAGAATTCAAATGTCTAAGGTAATCGGTGATATACAGAGAGTCTGTTGCCAGAGGAATAGACCTTGTGTTGTCCTGCAGCAGTACGATAATGGGCTTTTGTTTTATTTTTAATGTGCTTTTAATAAGTGGGTTGGCAAGTAGCAGGAACAGCAAAAAAATAGCTACAAAGCGCAGCGTAGCCATGAGATAAATCCATAGCCTGGAAATGTGATAAAATTTTTTGTCTTTGTAATAATAGAAAAAGGCTACAGCTGCGCTGATTATCAGACCAATGAGTATTAATAAAGGTTTTTCTATGTGAATACTTGTCATAGAATTCTCTTAAAAATGTGATAGTATTCTAACAAGCGTTTTTGGTAAGCGCCTGGGTCCCCTTCACCGTTATATTCCCGAGCAAAGTTGAAGAAATCTTTGTTTTGCAAATAAAGAATACGCCGAGGTACTGCCTTGGTAAAGTCAAATAATGCGAACAGGTGGTATCTAATGTCTTTCTGGAAATTGTCAAACATCTTCTGCACTGTGTCGTAACCTATGACTTTGTGGTTAAATCCCATTATCTGTGGTGCGCCCATTGAGATTGATTTCAAGGCAGCAGTGTCATCGAGTTTGCGTGCAAATTTGAATACTTCCCATTCAGTGTCTTGCGATTGGTGTACGTCTTGCCATGGCTCGTCTTCTGTCTTGCGCCATTGTTGCCCTTGGGTTCTGTTACTGGGGTTGAAAGTAAAATGTTTTTTATAAGCATCAGGGTGAAATTTACCGAAGAACATCCAGAAAACATGGTTTTCGAAACGAATAATCAGTCTGCCGTTTTTGTCAAAGCCATCGCCGCCACCTTCTACACATATAACAGACATGGCGGATTCTACTTCTATGCCCAGCTCAAGGCTAATGCGTTTCATCAGACCACCATATTTATTCCAGCTAACAGCAGCACGATGCACATTAGACGGGCTGTCGGGCACTTTGACCTTTCTGTCTGGCTCGAGCGGATAATTCATCAGATCCTCGCGCTGATTGAAAAATTCACTTATTGCCTGGATACCGCCGATTGGCGGCAGATCGTGTGCTTCTACCCATTGCTTTGCCACATAAGCAACGCGACCGTTAAAGTCTATTGCATACCAGTCTAACATTTGCTCAATAATGTAAACAATGTCGCCTTTTTTGAGCTTGCCAATTATCTGGCTATTTTTTGAAGGACGATTCCTGACATTGAGAATATTAGCATTAATTTCACCACGTTTGGTATAGGCAATTATTAAGATATATTTTTTGTAAACATAGGCAGATGTTTTACCCCAGAGTATCTCGTACCACTCGCCCTCTTCGTTGAGAATATTGACAATATCCCCACGGCGCAATCGCCCGAGAATGGGAGATTTGAGTGATGTCTTTTTCCTGACATTGAGCAGTTGCGGTAAGACTTTGCCTTTAACTTCTATTTGCTTGGCTGTTGTTTTTACGGCTTTTTGGCTGGCTCGGATGAATCTTTCGAATAGTCCCATGGTAGAGAATTTTTAATCTTATTCAAAGAAAACAAAAAAATACTTGCCTTGCAATAAATTTTGATTTGCCTATGGGCAGAGAAAAGCAAGGTTAAAAATTATTAAGTGCAAATGGCGTAATCAAATTTTTATTTAAAATTGTATTTGTTCATATAAAGCATGGCGATATGGATACCAAGGAACTGTTAAAGAAAGTACGTAAAATCGAGATTAAGACAAGGGGACTGACTAACGAGATATTTGCAGGTCAATATCACAGTGCTTTCAAAGGCCGTGGTATGACGTTCTCAGAGGTCAGGGAATATACCATAGGAGATGATGTTCGCACCATTGATTGGAATGTTACGGCACGGTTTAATCATCCTTTTGTCAAGGTCTTTGAGGAGGAACGTGAGCTCACTGTTATTCTTATGATAGATGTCAGTGGTTCACAGTTTTTCGGCAGTATCCGCCACAAACGAGAATACATTGCAGAGATAGCAGGTGTGCTTGCTTTTTCTGCTATTGAGAACAATGACAAGATTGGGGTTATTTTTTTCTCAGACAAGGTTGAGAAGTTCATCCCACCAGCTAAGGGTAGGCGACACATTCTCAGGATAATAAGCGAGATCTTGTCGTTCAACCCACAGAGCAAGGGTACAGATGTAAATGGTGCTTTGCGGTATTTGCTCAATACAACAAAGAAGCGTGCTATAGTATTTGTCATTTCTGATTTTTTTGCAAGTAATTTCGATAAATCTCTGACCGTAGCAGCTCGCAAACATGATGTAATAGCTATTAAGGTTAATGACCCACGTGAGAAGAATATTCCCAAGATGGGTATGGTTCAGGTGGTGGATGCAGAGACAGGTCGGCATGACTGGGTAGATACTAGTAGCAAAGAAGTCAGAGAATATATAGAGCAGTGGTTTGAAGAACATCATCAGGCAGTTAAAAATTCATTTAGCCGTTGTGGTGTTGATTTTATTCATGTTTTTACAGGTGATGATTATGTTAAGGCTTTAATACAATTGTTTAAACGTCGGAAGGTATGAAACGTGTTTTGTTGATTGCCACAATTGCTTTGTTTACTATTACAGTCTCGGCACAGGTGAGCATAAAGACATATCTTAGTAAAGATACTATTAGATTTGCACAGAAGACTACATTAAATGTCGAAGTTACTGCACCTGCGGGTGTTCCTGTGCTTATGCCGCAAATGCCAGACACACTTACCAAAGACCTGGCTGTCAGTAGTGTGAAAGTCGATACTACAAAGCATGGAAGTAGTGTGGTTTATGGTTTTAGGATAAACATTTTTGGGTTTGATGATACTGTATTTCAGATTCCAGCGATTCCTTTGCGTGTTGGTGATAAATTGTATTATTCAGATTCTACTCTGAGACTGGTAGTCGGGAAAATAGAAATTGATAGTGCACAGGTTGCCAAGATTGACACTTCGCAGGTAATTAAGGTTTTTGATGTCAAAAAGCCTATAAATCCTCGTCTTACCCTTCGTGAGCTATGGTTGCGTTTCCGTTATTGGTTGCTGGGACTGATTTTGCTCATCTTGTTGGCATATTTAATTTATTTGATATACAAGAGGATAAAACACAACAGGCAGCTTAAGGAGCTTCCTATCGAGGAACAGATAGAGCCGCATGAATTAGCTTTTCGTCGTCTCAAAGAGCTGGAACAGAAGAAATTATATCAGAAAGGTAATTTCAAGGACTATTATGCCGAGCTTTCGGAGATTCTGCGACAGTATATTGAGCGCCGTTATTATATCCGGGCTCTGGAGTCAACCACAAGTGAGCTGAAGATTTTGCTCGAGGTAATGAGTATTGATGATGAGCTAAAAATGCAGTTAATAGAGCTATTTGAGACAGCAGACTGGGCTAAGTTTGCCGGCCACAATCCTTTGCCTGATGTTTGTCAGAGACACCTGGACTTTGCATATAGTTTTGTTGAAAAAACAACGCCTCAGCCTGAGGCAGAAGAGGAAACAGAACAGACAGAAGACACTATTAACCAAGAAAACGAAGAACAATGACACTCTGGGGATATAGTTTTATGCATCCGCAGCGTTTGTTGCTGTTGCTGCTGGTCATACCGCTTATAGCATGGTATGTGTGGAAAAATTATGATAAATGGGCAAGCTTACGGTATTCCACAATTGAGCCATTTGTCAAGATTAGAAATGCAAAAAAACACTTGCGTCATCTGCCGTTTATTCTGGAGATAATAGCATTTTCCTTGCTAACAATTGCTTTTGCGCGCCCCCGCAAGAGTTACACTAATCGGCAGATTTCGACACAAGGTATAGATATTGTGCTTGCAGTGGACATTTCGCCCAGTATGCTTGCCGAAGATTTCCATCCCAATCGTATAGAAGCTGCTAAGAGAGAGGCAATTAAGTTTGTCAATGGCCGTCCTAATGACCGTTTTGCCGTTGTAGCATTTGGCGGTCAGAGCTTTACTGTAGTGCCTTTGACCTTGGATCATGCTACAGTGATTAATATGATACGGAAGCTAAAAAATGGTATGGTAGAAGACGGCACGGCTATTGGACTCGGCATAGCTAATGCAATAGCACGACTATACAAGAGCAAGGCAAAGAGCAAGGTCATTATCTTGTTGACAGACGGCGTTAATAACCGTGGTAATATTGATCCTATAACGGCTGCAAAGATGGCTGCCAGTTATGGAATACGTATTTACACCATAGGAATAGGTAGCGAGTCTTATGCAAATATTCCGGTACAGACACCTGGCGGCATTGAGTATCAGAAGGTTAAAGTAGATATTGACGAACAGACATTGAAGCAAATAGCTGATTTGACTGGTGGTAAATATTTCCGTGCAACAAATGACAAGAAATTGAGCCAAATTTATCATGAGATTGATAGAATGGAAAAGACTAAGTTCAAGGAACACAAGCAGGTTTATTATGCCGAGATGTACTGGGATTTTGTGTTGTGGGCGCTGTTGCTTTTGATTCTGGATATATTGTTGCGTACCATAGTTATTCGCACTTTTCCATAATTATTAAAATTAGATAGACCATGTTTAAGAATTTTATTTGGGCAAATGAAAAATACTTGTGGCTGTTGGCATTGGTAGTTGTTTTGTTTATACTGGTGTTGATACTTGGCCGGTATTATCGAAGGATTTATCAGAGTTTTGGCAAGGCAGAAGTAGTGCAGGACCTTATGCCTGATTTTTCGCGGGCAAAAAAGGTATGGAAGAGTATGCTGCTTGTTCTGGTTATTGCATTGTTGGTCATAGCATTAGCCAGACCACAGATAGGTGCAGAGAAATCTACACGCAAGGTAAAAGGCTCTGAGATAGTGTTGGTCGTTGATGTGTCTAATAGTATGCTGGCAAGGTCAAAGCCAGATGCAAT
>JALWCU010000164.1 GCA_027015275.1 Bacteroidales bacterium
CCAATGATAAAAACTTGATCTATCAATCTTGAAAACTCTACACATAACTGTTATATTGAAACTCTTTTTATGCTTATTTATCCATGCATACTTTACAGAGTATGCAACAAAAAGTGCCTGACCCCTTTTCGTTTTTCGTTTCGTTAAATGGTGCCTGACACCTTTTTGGATTCTTTTTCGTTAGTTTTGTTTCATTCATTATCTATTAGTTTCTTTGATAAAATTGCAAATTGTATTACAAAAAACAAAAATGCTCCGATTATAAAATATAGTAAAATTTCATTCATCACAAATCCTTTAAGAGTTTAATTTTGTCAATAGTCTTACTAAACACTATAACAAAAATATAAATCAAGATAACAATAGATATAAAAATGATAATCATTAAACCTGAATTGATAACCATATAGTTTGAAACTGCGAAACCAGTAATTGAAAATATCATTACTGAAATCAAACCCATAATAAATTTATTTAGACCAATTTGTTCTTTTATCTCATCTATCTTTGCCATAAATAAGTATACTATAAAATGGATATGGTGTCAATAATGAAGAAGTGTTGAGAATTGTGCAACAAAAAGTACCTGGCACCTTTTAATGCTAGTTTCAGCTTAAAAGTATCAAAATGGTGCCTGACACCTTTTATTTTGCCTTTTTTAGCCTAATCTAAATGTAATTAATTTATATCCAATATAGCCTATAGTAATAGTTGCAAGTATCAAACCTATATCAAACGCACTCATCATAAATCCTTTAATATTTTTATATGTTTTAATATTGTTTTTAACAAAGCCAATAGAACTACTATATCAATTATCAGTGCCATTAATGCCAAATAATTATCTTCTATCGGTTTTTTATATAAATATGCTACCAAAGAAGACATAATGACAATCGTAGTTATAAATACTGCTTTTAAAAAACCTATGAATTCTTTTATCTCATCTATCTTTGCTATAAATGAAGTATACTATAAAATGGATATAGTGTCAATGATAAACACTTCGCTTAATTTTGAATATTGAATTATGAATGTTAAATGAATTTTTCAGCGAGTAAAAAAAGCAGGAACAGTATGTTTCAGCTTGCATTCAGTTTTTGCAACAAAAAGTGCCTGACCCCTTTTCGATATGACCACTTTTCGATTATGGGTGAGAGGTAGTTTCCTACCGTCTCACCATTTAGCCTTTGTGGCTTAAAGTTTAAAGTTTTTAAGGCTTATTTTTACTTAGAAACTTATGTCAATTTTACTTATAGTAAAATTATTGTCCTAAATCTTGCGAAGCATCAAAGTCTATAACACCACTAAGAACTATACCTACATCATTAGTGCCATCGTCAAAAGCAACTAAAGTATCTGCACCATTAGAAGTATCAACAGTAAATGTAGTACCATTCCAATTACCACGGATTACTTGATAACTGTTAGCAGCTAATCCAGTAACAGCATCTCCTGCACCTCCACTCAAGTCATTAAGAGTAGAAAGTATACTAATATCATCTGCATCAGCATTACCATTGCTCACATATGTCGTGAAGTCATTAATAACATCCATTACACCAGTAATTGTATCATTATCTGATATTGCTCCAGAATTATCTGCATCATTTACTGTAAGTGTACCTGTATCTCCAGCTGCAGCAATTTTAACCGTATCTGCACCTGCACCAAGTATGATAGTATCTGCACCTGCACCTCCAGTGATGGTATCTCCACCAGTTGCAGCAGGATTTACTACGATTAGATCTGCAGCTGCAGTACCGTTTAGAGTATTTCCTCCTGATGTATCAACTATTAGGTTACTTCCACTAGCATCACCTGTGATAGTATGACCTGAAGAAGTGACAAGGTTATTTACACCTGAAGAAGTTACCTTCATTTGATAGTTTATACTATTTATAGCTTCTGTTTGGATAGTTGCACTGTTTACACCTGTGCCACCACTAAAATCAGCATTTGTGAATGAACCCAAAAGATCACTTAAAGCTGGAGTGCTTAAAGATGATATGCCAGATAAAGTAACAGTACTTCCGTTATCAAGTAAACTAACATCCAAATTACCACTACTTATAGCTGCACCAAGATCTTTTAACTGACTAGCATTTACAGTAAGATTTGAGTGCGTGTTAATACTTTCGATATTTGACACAGTATCATTAGTCAAGTCAACTATACCCCATATCTCAAGGACATCACCTGTACCTGCACCACCATCATAAATTTCACCTGTTCCATCATCAGCACCACTATTTAGATCGCTTTGTGTCAAACCAAGTTTAGCAGCACCCGTACCTGCTGCTGGACCTGATGTATAAGAGCCTCCACTTCCAACTACTACAAAAGTATCATCACCTGCACCGCCATCAATAGTATCAACACCTGCTCCGCCTCTGATAACATCATCACCTGCACCACCTGTGATAGTATCTGCACCGCTTGTACCGGTAACCACATAATTTACATCATCATTTGCAAGTGATGTTACTCCTGTTAGATTTACTGAAATATCTGAAGAGTTTAATGCTCCATCTCCATTTATATCTATATAAAGCTTATTATCTGCTTGATCTAAAATCGCATAGCCATCAGTTTCTGATTTTGTTAGAGCTACTGCATCTGTATATGTTGCGGCTGTTTTAATATTCGAACCGTCAAATGTTGTATTTGTCATAGCTATTGTTGCAGTGATGTTGTCTGTTCCGCTTACAAAGTCAGCTACTGTATCTGCATTTGTTCCTGAACTATTAGTTGCACTTACTTTGATAGTATCTGCACCTGCACCGCCTGTGATAGTATCTGCACCTGCGCCGCCATCAATAGTATCTGCACCTGCACCTCCATCAATAGTATCTGCACCTGCACCGCCTGTTAGAGTATCATTTGCAGCACCGCCTTTGATAGTGTATGTTAGATCTGTATCTGTAACTGCAGAGGCATCAACTGTAACTGTATCATTGCTGTCAATGATATTAGAAAAGTCAACAGTCATAGGTGTTGCAGTAGAAGCACTTGCAGCATTAAATGTCAAACTTATGGCTTGTGCTGAACTACTATTGCCACCATTAACTGAAGCAGCCGTAATCTTCTCGATATTGGTAACATTATCTTGATCAACTACAGCAGTTACACCGGCACTTGAGTTATCAAGAAGTATCGTATCATTACCACCGGCACCATTGATAGTATCACTACCTGTAAGAGTTGAACCCGCAAATTTAAATGTATCATCACCGTCACCTGCAGTTATATTTTCATTTTGATTTGATGAATTTGCTATATATGTAATACCTGTTGTTGTACCTGTTGCATCTACAGTAGTAACATTAGAGCCATTAAGTTTAATTGTATTGATACCTGTTGCATCAAAGTATGATCCAAGAGTTAGTCCGGTTGAACCTGTAGCATCTAATGTTTCTATATTGCTTACATGCATAAAATCAACATCAGCAGATGTACCTGTTACACTCATAGTATCATCACCTGCACCGCCATCTACTGTATCTTTGTATGTTAAGTTACCTGCCATTGTGAAAGTATCATTACCGGCACCGCCATTGAGTGTATCTCCGTTTGTACCATCACTTGAGCCTACTATAGTATCTGTTCCTGCACCACCTGTAACATTGAGTGCTTTTGCAGCAGTACCGCTTATAATTAATTTTTCTTCTGAACTATCAGTGCTATCTATTTTACCGTCATTATTATTATCATATGCAGCTGCATCTAATGCACTTGCATCTATAGTTAATGCTGTAGCATAGCTTCCAAGATTTATTGTGATATCGCTACCTGCAGTTACTAAAGTATCACCACCGTCAACTACATTGATAGTATCAACATTTGTAATCTTATTTGTAGCTGTACTTGCATCAACCGCAGTACCATCAGCTGTAACATTGATAGTATCTGCTGCTGTTCCGCCTGTTACTGTTGTACCGGCTAAACCTGCTGCTTTTGCTTCAACAGTCATTACCACATTTGCATTATTGACTATTGTATCACCTGCATCTACCTTCACGGTTGTTGCGTTTGTGTAACCGCTTGCTAGTGTTACATTTTCACTACCGGCATCACCGGAAGACAAGTCAGTTAAGTCAAGTGTTGTAAATGAAAGATTTGATGCAAGGCTAATGGCTGCAGTAGAATCTAATTTTAGTGTTTCAACATTACTTACATTTGTAAGTGCTGCACTATCAATATTTGAAACGATTAGCGTATCATCACCTTCGCCACCATCTACAGTGTCATCAGCAGTTAAAGATAAACCCATCTTGATAGTATCATCACCGTCACCTGCATTGATAGTATCATTACCTGCGGTTGAAGTAATGCTATCGTTTCCTGCACCGGAATTTACCGTATCATTTTGAGTACCAGTTGTAATAGTATCTACACCTGCACCACCTGTGATGTTTAGTGTGCCTGTTGCACCTGTTCCAACTACTGTCAATTGCTCATCAGAGTTATCACTACTGTCTATCTTGCCGTCATTATTATCATCCGTATTTGCCGCATCAAGTGCTGAAGCATCGATAGTAAGATTTGTAGCATATGCACCTGTTGTGATCTTTATATCTTTTCCTGCTCCATCTGTAGCAGATAATGTTGTATTGTCACCGGCATCTTGAACAACTATGTTTTCTACATTCGTTACATTTCCTGCCGCACTTAAAGTAATATTATTTGCAACTGTAGTATTTGTATTTGTATCACCTGTTACTTTGATAGTATCATCTGTTGCACTTCCTGCTGTGATAGTAGCACCTGCAATAGCTGTGGCATCTCCACTAATAGTCAATGATACATTTGCAGCATCTGTAACAGTATCAGCAGTAGTACCGAGTGTTGCAGAGATAGCATTGGTTACGCCTGCATTTACCGCTAATGTATTTGCTGAACTACCTGTAAGATCAAAGTCAGTCACTGATGTATCTGCTGCAAGTGTTACATTATTTGCACCTGTTACTTTTAGTGTCTCGATATTGCTTACATGTGTAAGATCTGTATCAGCTACTGCTACTGCTACTGAAAGAGTATCGTTTCCATCGCCACCGTCAACTACATCTGTACTATCAAAGTTTCCGAGTGTTATAGTATCATCATTGCTACCGCCTGTTACTGTAACTGTTGTAGTTGCTGCACTACCAAGAGTTGCAGTAAGCTTTCCGGTTAATGCTGAAGCATTTACAGTTGTTAAAGCAGTACCGTTATTTGTAACGGTAAGGTTTTGATCTCCTGAGATATTCATTGTTTTCATAGCATTAAAAGTATCGGCAACAATGATAGTATTTGCTGCTGATTGAGAAACAACATTCAATGTTTCTATACCGCCTGCAGTTGTTCCTGCAACAGTGTATGTTCCTGCTGTTTGATTTGCAAGAGTAAGAGTTGCTTCATCGCTTGTACCTGAAACTGCAGAATCAGTGTAAGTAATCGTCATATCACCCTTACCATTTGCAAGTGTTGAATTTACAACATTTGCAACATTTGTAAATGTTGTATCACCAGCAGCTGATGAACCGGTAGAGTTAATCTCTGTCAGACCTGTTGCCTGTGCAAGATTAAGTGTTTCAGCTCCTCTTGTTGTATAATCAGCCACATTGATTTTCTCGATAGAGTCAAGAATAACACCGGCAATATTTTGATTACCGGTACCTGTCCATGTTATATTTAAGGTATCTGTACCATCTCCGCCTTTAAGATAGTCGCCTGCAGTTAATGTTGAAGTAGCACCTGCAATACCTGTAAAAGTATCATCCCCGCCTTTTCCTGTAAATTGATCAGTGCCTGATGTTAATGTAAAACTTTGGGAAGCATTAGGATTGTCACTAAGAGTGATAGCATCTGTAGATGTTACAGGAGTCAAGTTATCTACTATTGAAACTTTAAATGCTTCAAAACCCTCTGCTACACCATCATCTTTTGGAGTAATAGTAAATGTTGCAGTTTTTGAATTTGCAGGTATAGTTACTGAGCCTGTAAGTGTATCAAAGTCACCGCCGTCTGTTGCTGTTGCAATACCTTCGCTCACACCCTCTATAAGATAGTTAAAAGTTTTATCAGTAGCCAATGGGTTTGATGCTGTAACTGTAAAAGTAATAGCATCTCCTTCTTGTACTGAAGTAGCACTTGAAGTGACAGTGTATGTTGTATCTGCAGGTGGTACTGGAATATTATCTATCGTAGCCTGAGCAGCCTGAACAGTGGCAGGATCACTTGTAACAGTAGTCAAGTCAGGTTGATTACCTGCTTGTGCATCTTCTGGTATAGTTGCCAAAAAGTGCTCTACAACAGCTTCTCTGTTTTCGATAACTGTTTTATCGTTATTTGTCTTAGCTACATTTAGTACATCTCTCACAAGATCACTTGTAGTGTAGTTTGGATCATCTAACTTTGCAGTCCAGAAATCTTTTCCCTTTTGAGTAGCAGGTGCTCTTCCTAACACATTTTGAAATACTTTGTCAACTATATCTGCATTTGTAGCTCCAGCATATCTGTTTTGAGCTTCTGTGTTGCTCATCATATAGTCACGAACTTGATCTACCGTCATTTTGTGTTGATCTATTTGTTGTGTGAAAAAGTCCAATCCACTTTTGGTAGGCGCCCTTCCATACGCAGCGATAAATAAATCGACCACGGTTTGTTGTGTAGCAGTTAATGCCATTGTTTCTCCTTAATATTAAGTTTTTTTGCTTAGACATATCTTGTTCTATGCGTTTTGGCGCTTAGATCCAAGAGTATTGCATGCAATCTAAGCGTTACAGGAAAATTATAGCATTTAATATCTTATAGAAATATAAAAGTGAGGAGGGAAAGGAGGAATTTAGTGTTGAGTGTTGAGTGGGGAGTTGAGCACTCAGTACTCAGCACTCAACACTCGACACTCAGCACTCCCTTCTATCCCTCTAGGATGTCTCCGGAGTATGTTATGATGGTGGCTTTTTTTATCTTGTTGGTATCTTGGAGGTTGGAGAGGAATGTTGTATCATCTTTTTTTAGTCTTATCTCGGCTGTTACTTCTGCGTACTCGGGGGTGATAGTTTTTGACTTTAGGGTAAATTTGTTTACTGATTTTTTAGCTGTGTTTATCACTTCTTGAGAGTTTTGCGAAGTTGGTATCTGTAGTACCAATAGATAGGGTTGCTCCTCTTCGGCTTTTCTTGTCATAAAGAGTAAGACTATAGTCATAACAACAGAACCTATGATGGAGATGTTGAAGTATCCTACACCATCAGCTATACCTACAGTGATAGCCCAAAAGATAAATACCAAATCAACAGGGTCTTTTATAGGTGTTCTAAATCTTACTATAGAGAGAGCTCCTACCATACCGAGTGATAGTACAAGGTTACCGCTTATAGTCATGATGACAAGTGTGATAACCATAGCGATAGCTATAAGTGAGACATTGAAACTTCTTTGATATAGCACTCCTTGAAATGTCTTTTTATAAACAAAGTATATAAAAAGACCCACCAAAAATGATACTAAAAGGTTTGTAAGTATCTCTACTACACTTAGCCTCTGTATACCGCTTTGCATAGCTACAAAGCTTTTGTTGAAAATGTCACCGAAAGTTGTCGTTTGTGCGTTCATGTTTTTCCTTTAATCCAAATTTTACGATATCAGTTATCTTCCCAATTTTCTACCTTAAAAAATCTTCTTCCAAGTGTGTACTTGCTGATAGCCATCTTTTCACAGGCATCTATCTGTAAACTTTTTCGTATAAACTCTGGCAAAACTCCCTCATACTTTATCTCCAGTATCTGCTTGCCCTGCAGTAGGCAGGGGATGGTTTGTAGGTTGTCACTAAATATATCGAAGTCTGTATTGCAAGAGTGTAAATTTTTATCAAATGTTATACGGATATTGAAAAAGTCATACACAAAAGCATCTCTTGTATAGTCTATGATCACTTTGGGTTTGTAATGCTTTTGGGTAAATTTTTTATATACTTTATTTAAGACTGGATTGTTATATCTTAGGAGTTCATCATACTCTCCATCTATGAGTCTGTAGGCACTCTCTTTGGTGATGGTAGCACTCTCTTTAAATATCTGGTTATTTGCTTTGTTTTTTATCTCACATTTTACTGTGTCTGTTTTGGTATCATATATCCTTAGGCGGTATTTTGACCTGTAGAGGTCACCTGATAGCTTTGCATATAGACACTCATCATCGTGTGAGTCAAAGTAAAGGCTTCTTATAAAGTAGCCTTTTGTCGGGATAGAGTGAGCATCGGGCTTTAGTATGCGGGTTAGACGACTTAGCATGACATGATACTCTAAGTTGGAGATGTAGTACTTTAGCTCATTTCTTTTTAGTGTTGAGTGGTGAGTGGTGAGTGGTGAGTGTTTCATCTTTTTGTCTTTTGTAAGAGTTTTAGGGCATTTTTTGCATTTTGGTTGTTTTTGTTGTACTTTAGAGCTAATTTAAAGTAAGCTTTTTTATCTGCAGGGTTCTGTGCTGTGGTACCTGCACATCTGTATCTTCTTGATCTGCTTATATTGTCATCTTTGATAGATGCCGCTTTTAAAAAGTAGTAGGAAGCTTTTTTGTACTTGCCCTCCCTTGTTAGCTCATGACCTTTTAGCTCAAGTGCCATAGCTTTTTGGTAGCTTAGCGGCTCTAACACCCAGCGAAGCAGCAAGGCACTTGATATGATGGTAATAAGTAAAATGACAAAACCGAGACTTGGTAGATACTTTTTAGTAAATCTCATAGCTTGACCTTTTGTCTGCTTTTATGGTGTCATTGCCTATAAACTTTAGCTTGGTTGCTTTTAGATATCCGCCTTTGCCATATCTTTTGTTTTTGCGATATAAGTCTATGGCTTTTTCTTTAGAGTTTTTAAAGGTTAGGTTTTTGGCATACACTTTTGATCTATCTTTTATCTGCAACCCTATGAGATCTCTTATGAAAGAGGAGTTATCAACGAAAGCTTTTGACCACTCTCCTACTGATATACCTTTGTCACCACAGTTTATAAAGGTATCTTTTGAAGCATTTAGATCTGTAGTCATAATATCTAAGCAATCATTGCCACTGTTTATAAATGTGGTATGGGTAATGGTAACTTGTGAAATATCTATATCAAGACCGTCACTTCTAGCACCTACAAAAGTGCAGTCAGATACAATTGCCTGCGAATAGGCTATGTGCATAGAGTCATCTCCTATGAAATTTTTGCCTATGGTTGAATATCTTAGCTCAAAATCTTTTGTATCGTGTATACTAAGAGGAGCTGTATAGTGGATGAGATGCCTTGTGGCTACTGAGCCATCTTTTATCTCTATGTGATAAAACTTTGAGCCTGAGGCGGCTTTGCCCTGCAAAGCTATGATACCCCAAGGCTTAGCGGTATCTTTAGCTATGAATTTGATGGGTTTTTTTTGTGTACCTATGGCTGTAACTTTTCCATAGAAAAAGATGGAAGCTTTTGGATACATTATGAAAGTAGTTCCCGGCTTTATGATGACCTGGGTGTATTTGTCAAATACTTTGGTTTTTGGCACTTCTATGACCCCTTGCAAAACGGTAGTAGTTATGGCTGGGGGGTATGTTATAGTAGATGGCTTTATGGTTATCTTGGTTTTTAGCATAGTAGGGGTTATGGGTTTGTTTGTAATGTAGTTGATAAATTTTAAAGAGTGTATCAACTTTTTATCAGAGATATTTTTATCTACTTCAAATCTATAAAAAGCAGGTCTAGTTTGGACTGTCTTGGTGCCATATAGCATCTTTGAGAAAAGATGCTGGGAGTTTGGCACTATGAGCCTGCGAGTATATAGTATGGTTTTGTTTCTTAGAGGTATTTTTTCATCAGTAGTGATACTTCTTTGGAGGTTTTTTGGGATAATAATCTTTGCTGGTGAGTCTCCGCTGATGAGGATAGAGAGGAGTTTTTTGTCTTTGGATATATCTTTGATATCATACTCTATCTTTGTGACATTGTAGCGTTGAAGTAAAAAGTTTCTTCTTATCTTTAGGGCATTTATAGCATCTATCCTATCTTGTTTGACTTCACCAAAACTCATAACTCTTGAGATAGGTTTAGGGGAGATCTGAGGTATCTTGACTGCAGTATCTTTGTATATATCACTTTCTAAGTCTCTTTTTATCTTTTTTATAATCTTTTTATAGGCTTTGTCTACTTTTTGTATGAAATTGTTACTTATGATGTTGTAAGTTATCTTATCTATCTTTGCATCATAAGCAGGATCGCTTGCTAGCCACAACTGAAGAGGATATAAGGAGAGATCCTTTGGTTTCATAGGTAGCCAAAAGCGAAGATCCCAACTGATGGGCTCAAACTTTCCTTTGTATGGGTCAAAGTATATCTTGTGGTTGTGGATGTAGTCATGATGATGACTTCCAAAAGCTCTATCAAGTGCTATAAAGGTAAAAAACTTTTTTTTGTTGAGATAAATATCAGCAAATTTATAAAATGTCTTGGGATCGGAGTTGATAGAGTTGATGAAAAGTTTTATATCTTCGCGGTTCTTTTTTTGTTCTGCGTTTCTTGAGGCTTTTTTTTGCCAATACTTTTGATCTCTCCAAAGTGCTGCTATGCCGTCTTTGCCTATGGGTGAACCATCACCGTAGTATATGCTACCGGGCATTAGACGATAAGCTCTTAGCAAACTCTCATCTACTTGGCTTAAGTAGATATAAACTCCCATATATCTGCCATTGATAAAGACTCGAGAGGGTATATACTCTGGTGAAATAAGACCCAACTTTTTAGAGAGGTTGTAGACTATAGAGTCTCTGTAACTTAACTGTTGCGGCGGATTTATGAGGTTGAAACGCTTTGCCATATCGTAAACATCTTTTTTGGAAAGTTTTATCCTTAGTGACTTTTGATCATAGAGCCAGTGATAGTTGCCATCACCTCTGTAGCGTAGTTTTATCTTGTATGTTTTATCTTTTACATTACTTATCTTCATATATGCTCTGATGTAGTGATCTTTTCCACTTTTTGGTAAGTTTGCTTCGAGAGTTTTTATATCTTTTGGATCAGCTGTAAAACGAAAAGTTGTAAGGGGTGATAGTTCATCGGGGAGCGGTTTTGGTGCAGTTTGTTTGACCCACTCTTTTAGGATGGCATTTTTCAAAAAAAAGTGAAAACTATCGAGTGTAAGTTCTATGTTTGTTTTTGTAGCTTTTTTGTAACTATAAAAATCACCGATAGCATGGAATACAAAAGAGAGCCATACAAAAACTATAACCAAAGAGAGCAATAAACCGGTAGATAGTCTCATCTTGTATATGTTCAATTAAAACCCCTTATACTTGATGCTTAGCGATGAGTGCGGAGAATGCTTTTTCATATATCCTGCTATTTGCATAGGTTTTGTTTTCAAGCGGGTTGAAAAAGAGTATCTCAGCTTTAGCAAGTTTTGAGACAATATCTAAATATCCTTTATGCTTTGAGTTATCAAAACATCCCTCTTTTACTATCTCTTTTGCTATAAAATATATCTTTTGCATCTTTTCATCTTTTAATTTATTGTATTCGATATAAAAATCTATCTCATTTTTAGCTATCCTTACCTCTCTTTTTAAATACTCTTTTATTGAGTTAAACTCTTTATAGTTATCAAGAAGTTTTTTTATATCGCTAATACATCCACCAAGATAATCATATATAAGCTCTATATCCTCAAGGCTAAACCCTAAATCCTTACCTAAAAGCCACTCTTTTATATCTTCATATTTTAAGTGATCTATTAGTCTAAATTCACTTGTCTTTTTCATCTTTGAACTTGCATAAATCTCATCTAAAAAGATAGTGTTTGATGTAAGGATAAGGACATGGGAGATATGGGTCTCTTTTGTTAAAGATATGCAAAAGTTTAAAAATTCATTTAAAAGCTTTTTATCTCCATTTATGTATATATCTTCAAGAGATTGTATCTCATCTATGATGAAGATATTTTTTTTATTTGATTTTGCAAATACTTCTAAAAGGTATCTAAAGATATTTTTTTTATCCTCTTTTATCTGTTTTAGAGTTTTTGCTTCAAGTTTAATTACTTTATATAGATTGTAGCTTTTATTTTGTTTATTTTGATTGCTCGATTTGAAACAAGCTTTTGTGAACAATTAGACATTTAAATTCATAATTTTCAGTGCTAAACGTTCAGAGCGGCATTTGACAGCTAAGAGGACCAGTCAGTTGTCGATCTCAGGATTGTCGGGACACTGTGCGTGTCCAGACACGCGTTTTGTGACGGACCCACGAGCTGCTGGGATTTTTGACCTAAAGGTTTCTACGGTCGGATGGACGGACGGACTAATGAATGGAGTGGTGGATGGATGGATGGATGGATGGATGGATGGACAGACGGACGGATGGACGGACGGACGGACGGACGAATGGATGGATGGATGGATGGATGGATGGATGGATGGAT
>JALWCU010000165.1 GCA_027015275.1 Bacteroidales bacterium
CTTAACTATTAGTTTGTTATACCAAAATAAAAGTCCATGAGCAAGGAATTTTTTTGCATACAGGACTGGCTAAGACAGGAACAAAGTTTCTGCAACTCAATTTTTTCCCAAAGCTCGAAGGCATACATTACATACCCAAGTCACTGTATTACAAAAGCATGAATATAATAGAGACGACTAATTATCAGCGATATTTGGTTAGTCAGGAGTATGATCAACAATTCGACAGTGAGATAAGGCGCTGGGCAAAGTTCGATCCCAGTACAAGAGTATTTATAATTTTTCGGCGTCAGGATTCATGGTTTGCCTCAGAGTATCGGCGTTTTGTAAAGAATGGTTTTCTCGGAAGTATGGAGGAATTTATAGACCTTAGTTGTGATGGCGGTTATTTCAAAATCAACGATGGTATGTACATGCCAAAGATTAAACTCGTAGAGGAACTGTTTGATAATCCGCCTTTTGTGTTGCTTTATGATGAATTGCGCAGCGACCCTGTTAGATTTTTGCATAAACTTTCGCTTTTCATAGGAGCTGATTTTATTCTGGATAGCATATCTTTTGCACCCCGTCATACATCTTATGCCGAGAAGCAACTAAAAGTAATGAAGCGTTTGGCCGCTACCTGGGAGTGGCTATTCGTCCCTTGAACGAAGAGAATAGGTTCATCCGTTTCTGGCAACGCCTGTGGTATATGTTACCACGTTATACTGTCCTCTATATGGCATGGATGGTGCCCAGTTTTATGCTTCCGCAAGAGCCGCTCATTCCTGATGAATACTTAGAACAAATACGCAATTATTATAAAGATGATTGGGAAGAAACACAGAAATATGCCCAGCAAATACAGGAGTTTTATTTAAATATACACAGGTGATATGCAGAATTTTTTTACCTTTAACCAAAGGAAAAACAAAAACCTATAAAAATGAAAAATCTATTTAAACTACTGTTTTTAGGTCTGTTTGTTTTCACACTTTTACTGTTTTCATGTAAAAAACAAAAGAAAATGAACACAACAAAGAACCCTTTGCTTGAGGAAATTTATGACACCCCAGGAGGTGTACCACCGTTTGACAAGATAAAGCTAAGTGATTATCTACCAGCATTTAAGCAAGCCATAAAGCTGCATAATCAGGAAATTGACAAGATCATAAATAATCCCGATGAACCCAGCTTCAAGAATACTATTGTTGCCTTGGACCAAAGCGGAGCAATTCTATCTAATGTATCTAATATATTCTTTAATCTCAATGAAGCTGCTACCAGTCCACAGATGCAGAAAATTGCGCAGCAAGTGAGCCCGTTACTTTCGGAGCATAGCGATAGGATTTATATGAATCCCAAGCTCTTCGCGAGAGTAAAGGCAGTATATGACAAGAGAGGTCAGCTTCATCTTTCTGAACAAGATTCTATGCTTTTGCAGAAGACTTATGAAGCTTTTGCCCGCAATGGTGCTCTCCTGCCCGAAGACAAGAAAAAGGAGCTAATGGACATAAACAAGCAGTTGTCTGTACTGAGTCTAAAGTTTGGAGAACATGTTTTGGCTGAGATCAATCGTTATAAGCTGGTTATTGATAACAAAAAAGACCTTGCTGGCCTGCCACCATCTTTGATACAGGCAGCCGCTGAGATGGCCAACAAGACAGGCGATAGTGGTAAATGGGTCTTTACTATTCAGAAACCAATGCTCATACCTTTCCTGACATATTCCAAGCGTCGTGATTTGCGTGAACAGATTTTCAAGGCATATATAACGCAGGGAGATCATAATGATTCTTTGGACAACAAAGCCATTGTTAATCAAATCGTTAATCTGCGTCTAAAGAAAGCTCGTTTGCTCGGCTACAAAACGTGGGCAGATTTTCGGCTTGTTGACCGTATGGCCAAGACTCCGCAAAATGTGTATGATTTGCTAAACCAGGTATGGGCAAAGGCACTTCCTGCTGCCAAGAAGGAAGCCGAGCGCCTGCAACAAATGATATATGCCCAGGGCGATACATTTAAGCTTCAGCCATGGGATTGGTGGTATTATTCTGAAAAAGTACGGCAATCAGAATACAATCTCGATGAAAATGAGCTAAGACCCTATTTTAAGCTCGAGAATGTTTTGGAAAAGGGTGTGTTCTATACAGCTAATCGTCTCTATGGTCTGACTTTCCGCAAAGCCGACGATATTCCTGTTTACAATCCAGATGTAGTGGCATATCGCGTTTATCAGGGTAATGATTCTCTGATGGCTATTCTTTATTATGATTTTTATCCGCGTCAGAGCAAACGAAGTGGTGCATGGACTACTGTTTTCCGCGGTGAATATTACAAGAATGGTAAACGTATTCCACCAGTAGTATCGATAGTTTGTAATTTTACCAAGCCCACGAAAGACATGCCCTCGCTTCTGACGCTCGAGGAAGTTCGTACTCTGTTCCACGAGACAGGACATGCTCTTCATGAAATACTGACAAACGTTCCTTATCGTTCCTTGTCTGGTACGAATGTAGCGCTGGACTTTGTAGAGCTACCGAGCCAAATAATGGAAGAATGGGCTGTCAGTCCCGAAGTTATGAAGGTATATGCGCGGAATTACAAGACTGGCGAGATAATACCACAGCAATTAATTGACAAGATAGAAAATGCCAAGTATTTTAATCAAGGCTTTGCTACAGTGGAATATATGGCAGCTGCTTATCTGGATATGGACTGGCACACCATTACACAGGAGAAAAAATATGATGTTAATGCCTTTGAAAAAGCAGCAATGGACAAGATAGGGCTCATTCCACAGATAGTTGTGCGTTATCGTTCGACATATTTCCAGCATGCTTTCTCAGGTGGCTATAGCGCAGGTTATTATGTTTATCTGTGGGCAGATGTACTGGTACAAGATGCTTTTGATTATTTCCGTCAGAATGGCTTGTTCAATCCTGAGATTGCAGCAAAGTTCCGTCATCTTCTCGAAAGTGGTGGGGCTGTTGACCCGATGAAGCTTTATATTCAGTTCCGTGGGCGCAAGCCGTCAGTTGAACCATTACTACGAGCACGTGGTTTTATTAAATAATTTTGCTACACAGGCATAAAAGACAAAAAGGAGGGCTATAAGCTCTCCTTTTTGCATAGGCACACACTTAGTTTGTAATAATGGAGTTTATTATGTCTTGCTCCCTGTCCCAGCACTCGGCTATGATGCTTGATAATTGTTCCTGCGTTTTTTGCTGGAAGTCATTTAGCTGCTGATAGCAAGAATCTTCAAAGTCTTTCTGCCATTGCAAAAATTTTTCTTTCAGGGAGCCGTCTGCGAGCAATTTTTTCGTGGCTCTATAGCGCTGAGTGAAAAAATCAAGATTTTTCGGTGCTCTGAGCAGAGCATTTTCCCTGGCAAAAGTAAAAGTCAGCGGTTTGTACAGCGAGAGGCAAGGCAAGGGCGAAAGAGTAGTCCATATAAGCATTTGCTGTTCAGAATATTGTACTATCATAGAGGCTGTTGTCTGGCTTTTTATCATGCGGGGAGAGTGCATACATATAGATGCCATGGAAGGCTTTGGCTCTTGGGATTTGATATGCGAGCGCATAATTGAGCGAATGGCAAAAGGCTCTTGTAATATATCGAGCTGCTGCATCGTAAATTTTCGACGCACAGGTCCTCTGGTGAAAAGATTGTAAATACTTGCTTGGTAATGTCGGCGAAAATTAATGCGTCTGCCTGCATTACTGAGACCGTAGTCTTTCTGTAGTGTGTAAACATTTGATATTGAGTAAAAATCCCGAACATGTTTTACAGCATAGTTTTTGCCAGCCGTCTCGACCACATAAGCAGATGTAGTATCTGCAATGAGGAAGGAATTATGATAAGTCAGTTTTCCCCGAAAAGCGCCATTGCCGCCTTGTCCGAAATTTTGCAAAAGATA
>JALWCU010000166.1 GCA_027015275.1 Bacteroidales bacterium
TGAATCGGGAGGGGGGTGAGGAGCCGTGGCGTTGGAGGTAGTGAGGATAGAGGAGCACCCCAAGTGGAAGGGCGTCTACATAGTAGAGCTGAGTGATGGTAGCCTGAGGATCGCGACCAAGAACCTAGTGCCTGGCCAGAGGGTCTACGGCGAGAGGATCTACCACTACCAGGGGGAGGAGTACCGTGAGTGGAACGCCTACCGAAGCAAGCTCGCTGGGGCCCTCCTCAAGGGCCTGGTGGAGCTGCCGGTGAAGAGGGGTGACAGGATCCTCTACCTGGGCATAGCTAGTGGCACGACCGCGAGTCATGTGAGCGACATCATAGGCTGGGAGGGGAGGATCTACGGCGTGGAGTTCGCCCCCAGGGTTATGAGGGACCTGCTCCTAGTGGTGGCTGAGAGGAGGAACATTTACCCGATACTGGGCGACGCTCGCTTCCCCGAGAAGTACCGCCACCTAGTGGAGGGCGTCAACGGGCTCTACAGCGACGTGGCCCAGCCCGAGCAGGCCGCCATAGTGGTGAGGAATGCCAAGATGTTCCTGGAGGACGGGGGCTACCTGCTCCTAGCGATAAAGGCTAGGAGCATAGACGTCACCCTCGAGCCCAGCGAGGTCTATAGGAGGGAGATAAAGACGCTCCAGGAGGGGGGCTTCGAGGTAGTGGACGTAGTCCACCTAGACCCATTCGACAGGGACCACGCCATGATCTACGCCCGCTTCCACAGGTGAAGCGTGGGAATGAGGGGCGCCCCACCGGGCGTGGAGGCTGGCAGGAGGGCCCGCGACGCCATAGTAGCCAAGTACTACAGTGACGTGAGCAGGCTCCGCCAGAGCCTCGCCGCGGAGAGGCCCACCATGAGGGAGCTACTGGCGAGGGATCCACCCACGATCAGGCTCCAGGACGGCACGCTCCACGAGGTCGATAGGGAGCAGCTCGAGGCCCTAGCTGGCATTATACCAAGGTACCTGTGGAGCCTGGTGAGGCTACCCTTCACGGTCCAGCTCGTGAGGTACGAGGACGGCACGAGGGTATACGCGGTCACGGGCGACGTGTGGCAGAGGAGGGCGGTCGAGCTAATAGTTAGGGGCAGGATGAGCCCCGACGGCCTCGAGAGGCTAGAGCCCGAGGAGTTCAGGCGCCTACTCAGGGCGGCCGGCTCCATGGTGTTCACGATGCTCACCGTATAGCCTAGCCGCCCTCGCCGCCCCCAGGAACGCTATGACGTGGCTGACGAG
>JALWCU010000167.1 GCA_027015275.1 Bacteroidales bacterium
GGTTGTGGGACTCGCAGGGCGCAGCCCACCTTGAACCTGTTGGGAAAAAAGGTAAATGCGGGTCTTTATTCCCATTGGTAGATAAAAAACTTAGACGCAGCATAAGCCCATCAACGGCGTAGTCAAAAATGATCCACAATTTAATCTCTCTCCAAATGTTTAAAATGCTTCAAATTAAAAACATCAGTAACCTCTCTGAGCAATAGCTTCATTGAGGGCACGAGCAATATTCTGAATACGATCTGGGTCACCCGTTGACTTCACTACTTCAATTTCACCGGCAGCAGTCGAAATTTTCAGGATATGAGTATCTTTAATCTTGAAAAACTGCATCACTCCCATGGCCAGAACAGCAATTCCCAGGACACCTGCAATGTAACTAAGCGGAAATCCAAAAATTACAACCAAAGCTCCTATGGCAATCATCCAGATTGCAGTGTCCCTTTTAGCCGGAATTCTTAAAGTCGTGATGGAAGTAATCGCTGCGATAGGATAAGTTGTTCGTCCTACAATAAATCTCGTGCTTGTGACCATTACTCCCTTACTGTCACTGTAAAATATTCTTTCCTCCGCCATAATCGCACCTCCTTTTTACATTTTACATGCAATATACGAGCTTTAATTAAGGGCTCACTTTGTCAGGGAATGCTATTAAACAGGTCAGAAAGCTCCGTGCAATTAACAGGATAGCCCAAACATACAATTTTTGATCCCTGAAAAGGTTCATGCCACATTTTAGATATCTTTAATTATCAAGGTTTTGGAAGCTTTTTCAATCACAGATATCCGCCGTAAATCCATCGTTATCCGTCTGATGAATGTCCTTTCTTTTTTCCCACCGTGATGCTGTCTAAAAGGGCACTTTTAACCGTCTTTCCTATCATCTGGCCTGACATGGATAAAAATCTTATGCATTGTCCCACCTATGTGAGAAATTGAAAATTGGCTGTTGTATAATAGCTTAAACAAAATGTGGAGGTTTGCCATGAAAAATGTCCCACTTATACCGCTCGAAGTTCTGTTCGGCGATGCCAAAATCGCCAATGTGAAGATCTCGCCTGACGGGCGGTTTGTTTCCTATGTCGCCCCATTTGAAGGGCTGAAAAACATCTGGGTTCAGGATCTGGAAAGCGGTGAGAAATGGCCTGTCACAAGGGATAAGGAGCGCGAGGTGGCATGGTATAACTGGATGTGGAACGGCGAGCAGATCATCTACTATCAGGACATCGACGGGG
>JALWCU010000168.1 GCA_027015275.1 Bacteroidales bacterium
GCCGCCAGTCATTATTAATCTGGATGCACATTTTGATATGAGACCTTATTTTAATGGTGGCACCAGTGGAACAATGTTTTTGCAGATTGCCGATTTCCTGAAAAGCAAGGAACAGCAGTTTAATTACATGGTTATTGGTCTTCAGCAGTCTGGCAATACACGTAGCCTTTTCCGTCGGGCTAAAGAGCTTGGTGTCAGATACATATTAGCTCGTGATATTACCGAGACAAATTTAGAACAGGTCTTTTCATCTATTGATGATTTTGCCCGTGGGCGGGATGTTTATCTGACGATATGTACAGATGTATTTTCTTCGGCTGTGGCGCCTGGTGTGAGTGCGCCACAGCCATTTGGCATGTATCCTGAATATGTTTTGAAAATTGCAAAGTATATAGCTCGTAATCAAAGTCTTGTTAGCTTTGATATAGCCGAAGTGTCCCCACGTTTTGATGAAGACCATCAGACTGCCAAACTGGCTTCGGTTATGATTTTTGCTATTCTCAACAATCTTGTCAATCCTAATCTGAATCTGGTTGTAGAATAATTGGTCTGTCGAGTTGCTATTAGCCATCAGATTTCAGATTCATAGCATTTGGTAAAATAATTTTGTAATTTGACTTTGAGTTATTTTACTTAGAAATTTGTTTTAAAATTTTTCATTAAATCAATTCATTTGCAAACGAAAAGCTAAAGCATGTTTCCATGAGAAAATTTTCTGTTTTATTATTTCTGTTATTGTCTGTGGCTTTTGTAAGGGCGCAGAAATATACAATTAGTGGCTATGTCCAGGACGCACAGAGCGGCGAGATGTTGATAGCTGCTTCGGTTTTTGATGTAGATAATGTGCGTTATGGTACAATGACCAACGAATATGGCTATTTTAGTCTAACTCTGCCAGTGCCCAAGGTACATTTGCGTGTTTCTTATGTAGGTTATCATCCACTGGATACAGTGGTAACTATAGGCGGTCAGCAAGTTGTATTTAAGCTTCATTCTTCGACAGCAATACAACAAGTTGTTGTAACTGGCTACAAGCAAGAACTTAAAAGCTCGCAGATGGGGCGGATAAGCGTGCCAGTTAAGATGATACAGAACTTGCCTGTGATTTTTGGTGAGGGCGATTTGATGAAGACTTTGCAATTATTACCTGGTGTGGAGTCAGGTACAGAAGGCTCTGGTGGCGTTTATGTCAGGGGAGGTGGACCTGACCAGAATTTGATTTTGCTCGATGGCGTGCCTGTTTATAATTTGAATCATTTGTTTGGTTTTTTCTCAGTCTTTACACCCGAAGCAATTAAGGACGTAACGTTATTAAAGGGTGGATTTCCAGCACATTACGGCGGTCGTTTGTCTTCGGTGATAGATATTCGTATGAAAGACGGCAACATGGATCATCTGACGGGTTCGGTTTCTATAGGGCTTATTTCATCAAAATTCACAGTCGAAGGGCCGATAAAGAAAAACAAGACTTCGTTTATAATAAGCGCCCGCAGAACTTATTATGATTTGTTGGCTAAACCTTTTTTGATCAAGTTTGGCCATACCAGGGAGACAGACGATACTTCCTACACACAGAAAAGCGATATGGGAGCAGGATATTATTTTTATGATCTTTATGCCAAGGTTAATCACAAATTTTCCCGCAAGGACAGAATATACCTGAGCTTCTATTCTGGTCTTGACAAGGCTTACATTTCCACAGGTTCAGAATTTAATTATTTCGGTAAGGAGAGGGAAAAATTCGACGAGCAAACTAAATCTTCAGGGGATTTGCACTGGGGAAATACTATTGCAGCATTTCGTTGGAATCATGCCTTTGGGAAAAAGATTTTTTCCAATCTAACGTTGACTTACAGTAACTTTATGTTTTCCAATATGTTTGATACAAAGAATTCATACCATCAGGATACAATTAGCCAAAAAGAACATTATTCACTGGGATATAATCTGGGCATTCGAGACCTGGCTATGAGCTATGATTTTGACTATAGCCCAAATGCGAATAATTATATCAAGTTTGGTGTAAACGGCATTTATCATCATTTTCAGCCTGGTTATGTGTCTATGACAGTGGATGCCGACTACATGCATCTGGATACAACGTTCGGAAGTATTGATATATATGCACCAGAGCTGGCAGCTTACGTTGAAGACGATTTTAAAATTGGGGAATTGCTGCGAATCAATGCAGGCATGAGGTTTTCTACTTTTGTTGTCAGAAAAAAGGTTTTTCTGTCGCCAGAGCCCAGGATTTCTGCTCGTGTGATGATTAGTGATAATATTTCTTTCAAGGCTTCTTATGCAAAGATGAAGCAGTATTTGCATTTTTTGACCAACAACACACTGGGATTGCCAATCGATGTATGGGTACCAGCCACAGACCGTGTCGTTCCTGAGGATTCATGGCAAGTCTCTGCAAGTCTAACCTGGCTTACGCCCAAGGGAATAAATGTTACGTTAGAGAGCTTTTACAAAAAAATGAATAACCTTGTAGAGCTCAAGGAGGGGCAGAGTGTTTTTTCGTCTGTGCTCAATGGCTCTAATACCTGGGAGGATAATGTTACGCAGGGTCAGGGCTGGTCTTATGGTGCTGAGCTGCTGATAAAGAAGGATTTTGGACGTTTGACAGGCTGGATAGGATACACGCTTGCCTGGAGCATGCGCCGGTTCCCTGAGATTAATTTTGGACAGGTATTCCCATACAAGTATGATCGGCGTCATGACATTAGCATTGTGGGCACGTATAAGCTTAGGAAAAACATTATAGCTGGCTTCACATGGGTTTATGGTAGTGGACTGCCCGTTACTTTGGCTCGCGATGAGTTTCTTTCACCATCCAATCCAGTTAGTGTGGAATACTGGTATGGTGGACCGCAGACACGTTTTAACACAATAACGTATTATGGTGGTCGCAACTCTTATCGTCTTCCGTCCTACAACCGTCTGGACCTTAGCATGAATTTTTACAAGCAACGTAAGAAAGGAACGAGAGAATGGACAATAGGTGTTTATAATGCTTATAATCATGTAAATCCATTTTTTGCCCAGCTCTATGATAAATATGATGAGCAGACAGGCAAAAATAACACCACTCTGCGTGTTTATTCTATCTTCCCTATTATGCCGTTTATTTCATACAAATTCACATGGAAATAAAAAACAAGTATTATGAAACGATATATTCTGATTCTACTGCTTTTGTCAATATTTTTTAGTTCCTGCTACAAGGACATTAACCTTTATGATAAAAATACATACCAGCCTAAGCTGGGTATAAGTGGCATGTTTTCAGTAGATTCCACAATAAAAGTGTGGATTTACAAAACAGCAAGTCCTGGAAATTTTTCTAAGGATAATATCATCAGTAATGCAACAGCTAAGCTATATGAGGACGGTAATTTATTAGAACAGCTGCATTATGTCTCTCTCGGTAATTGTGGCTATTATCAGTCGGCCAGTGTGGCACGTGCAGGACATGATTATAAAATTGATGTGCAAGCAGACAATATGCAAGCTTGGGCAGAAGACACAGTGCCAGCCAAACCAGACTTCCAAATAAAGGGTATAGCTATAAAGGACACGACCATTTACAGCGGATATTATAAGCCTGGCAAGTCTCAGGTATGGATGGATGCCATAGCAACGATAAGCCTGACCAATACGCATGATTATTATTATGCTTTTGCTGGATATGCTTTTGCAGATACAATGAAAAATTGGTTCAGGATGTCTGCAATTTCTGACATGAATCTGACTGGTAATATGGCTGATATGCAGAAGATTTTGTTGCCATTTGATAGCGGTGCAGAGGGATTGCTCTACACCCCTGCCTATTACAAGCAAGGTAATGTGGATGTGAATTTTGATTTTAATGCAGTAGCAGA
>JALWCU010000169.1:0-5147 GCA_027015275.1 Bacteroidales bacterium
CACATCATGACCTGCTTTATACATATTACTGAGCACCCTGAAAATCCGCGATATATTGACCAAAGACGCAGAATTTATATATAAAAGACGAAAAGTAACAACTGTTTTGGGATTCGGATTTTCCGAATATTTCTTCATCCAGTCCACTATAGGCTCATAAAAATTAAAAGGATTTTCCATCAACGATACGCCTATAATCGAAAATTTATCCTGAGCTTTGTCTAATATGACTTCAGGACTAACACGAGATTTACCTATATACAATCGTTCCATAATATTTTATTTATCGCTATCCAATTTTAGAACTGCCAAAAACGCCTTCTGTGGCACATTGACCTTTCCTATTGTTTTCATACGCTTCTTACCTTCCTTTTGTTTCTCAAGCAGCTTTCTTTTTCGTGAAATGTCCCCGCCATAACATTTAGCTGTAACGTCTTTTCTAAGAGCTTTGATTGTGCTGCGGGCAATAACTTTAGCTCCTACTGCTGCCTGAATCGCAATGTCAAACTGATGCCGTGGTATCAAGTCTTTGAGCTTCTCGGTCATACGCTTGCCAAAGGAATAAGCCTTGCTGCGATGTATAAGTGTAGAAAGTGCTTCGACTTTGTTGCCATTAAGCAAAATATCCAGTTTTACAAGATCAGAGCGTCTGTAGCCTATCTGATGATAATCAAATGATGCATAGCCCTTGGAAACGCTCTTAAGCCTATCGAAAAAATCGAACACTATCTCAGCCAAAGGCATCTCAAACACTAGTTCCATACGATTGCCAGGAACATAAGTCTGTTTCGTCAACTCTCCTCGTTTGTCGATACACAATTTGACAATATTGCCCATAAACTCAATAGGTGTAATTATCTGGGCTTCGATATAAGGCTCTTCTATAAAGTCAATCAACCGTTCATCTGGCAGCTGGGCAGGATTGTGTATCTCGAAAATTTCGTCTTTTTTCGTGTGTACGATGTAATTAACATTGGGCACGGTCATAATTACATTCATATTGAACTCACGGTCCAGGCGTTCCTGGACTATCTCCATGTGCAGCAAACCCAGGAATCCACATCTATAGCCAAAGCCCAGAGCAGCCGAGCTTTCTGGCTGAAAGGTTAAAGCAGGATCGTTGAGCTTCAGCCGTTCGAGAGCTACTCGCAGATCTTCGTAATCGTCTGATTCTATTGGATAGACGCCTGCATAAACCATTGGTTTAGCTTCCTCAAAGCCCTCTATTGGACTATCGCATGGACGATCAACATGTGTAATGGTATCCCCCACTCGTACATCACTTGCTGTCTTCACACCTGTAATAATATAACCAACTTCACCTGCATCCAACTCTTCTGTGGGCTCATAATTGAGTTTTAGATAACCTATCTCCTGCGCATCATATTCACGGCCCATGTTAAAAAAACGCACGCGATCGCCTTTGCGCAAGCGTCCATTAAATATACGGAAATATGTTATTACACCACGAAATTGATTGTACACAGAATCAAAAACCAAAGCCTGCAAAGGACTGTGTGAATCACCCCGGGGGGGCGGCACTAACGTTACTATTGCTTCCAGTATTTCGTCAACGCCCATACCAGTTTTGGCGCTTGCTTCGATTATTTCTCCACGTCCACATCCGAGCAAATCTACTATCTGGTCTTTGACTTCATCAGGCTTTGCCGAGGGCATATCCATTTTGTTAAGCACGGGTATAATCTCCAGGTCATGTTCCAAAGCTAAATATAGATTAGAAATCGTCTGAGCTTGAATACCTTGCGTAGCATCAACAACGAGCAAAGCGCCTTCTGATGCAGCTATGGCACGCGAAACTTCATAAGAAAAATCTACATGCCCAGGTGTGTCTATAAGGTTTAGAACATAAGTCTCTCCTTCGTATTCATAATCCATGCGGAAAGCATGGCTTTTAATAGTTATGCCGCGCTCTCGCTCCAGATCCATATCGTCCAACACCTGATCCACGGAATTTTCTTTGCTTATTGCACCTGTCCGTTCCAGTAGCCGATCTGCCAGTGTGCTCTTGCCATGATCTATATGTGCTATTATACAGAAGTTTCGTATGTTTTCGCGATTGACTGACATAAATACTCTATTTGCCTGGATTAATTCTTAGTGTTTTTATCTGAATAGAGGAAACGCTTTATTTTCTTGGTAGCAGTCTTGACAAAAGGCTCGCTATGAAATTCAACTTGATGGATTCGCGCAGACTTACTAACACGCTGATTAACAAAACTTTTTAGTTGTTTTTCCAAATATTTTAAATACTCATTAACAATATCAGCCGAATGCTTCAGCTTAT
This sequence comes from Bacteroidales bacterium, assembly GCA_027015275.1. GTDB lineage: Bacteria > Bacteroidota > Bacteroidia > Bacteroidales > S143-33 > S143-33. Next base: position 2,306 of record JALWCU010000169.1, read on the forward strand.
CCCATTGATTCTGTGAGAAATCAGAAGCTTTATCTTTCTGCTCATTAAACCATTCTGTTGCTTTTTTCTCTATTTCGTCAAAATCAACATGGACGAGTGCCACCAATTTTCCTTCGCGCTGAACCACAAGAGATTCATTAACATTATCAAAACTATTAATAATAGCCTCTATTTCCTCTGGGTAAATGTTCTCACCCGAGGGGCCAAGAATCATATTTTTACTGCGTCCACGTATATAGAGGTGCCCGTCCTTGTCAAAGACTCCAAGGTCTCCTGTACGGAACCACCCATCCTCAGTAAATGTCTGTTTTGTGAGCTCTGGCTCCTTGTAATAACCAAGCATTATATTTGGTCCTTTTGCAACGATTTCACCTTCGCCTGTCTTGGGGTCTGGGTCAAGAATTTTCAGGGTTACAGTCCGTACAGCCGGACCAGTGGAACGATAACGTTGATTTTGTGGATTAGAACCTGCAAGTAATGGAGCTGTTTCTGTAAGTCCGTATCCAACAGCGTAAGGAAACTTGGCTTCTCGCATAAACCGTTCGACTTCTGGATCAAGCTTAGCGCCACCTATGCCAAAAAACTTTATATTTCCGCCAAAGAGTTTTTTCAGCTTTTTGCCAGCTACATTGTGCAAGACTTTACGTCCCAAATCTGTCTTATAAACAGAGGCTGTAAGTTTCTTAGCCTGAATAGTCGGCAAAATATTTTTCCTAAAAATTTTCTCAATAATCAGGGGCACAGAGAGCATAAACGTTGGGCGCACCTTCTGCAAAGCAGGTAAAAGTACAGAAGCTGTTGGCGGTTTTTCGACATAATAAACAGTAGCACCATGAACGAAAGGAGCTAAAAAGCCTATTGTATTTTCGTAAGAGTGAGAGAGGGGTAAAATCGAAAGAAATTTCTCACCAGGTTCAACCCACTGCACATACTGTACATCAAGGACATTAGAAATAATACTCCGATGAGTGTGCATTACTCCCTTGGATTTGCCAGTAGTACCTGAGGTGTAAATAATAACGGCAAGGTCATTTTCGCTGATATCTGGCTCCTTAGACTCATCATAAGCCAATGGCGCCAGGAACTCTATATTTTTGGAAATATCAAAAGACTCCAAATCTGTGAACTTGGAAAAATCTTCAACGAGTATAATATCCTGAATATCGGTCTTAACGTCCTTGAGCTTCGAGACAAGACGACGGGAGACAAAAAGCACTTTACTCTCTGAGTGCGAGAGGATATTCTCTACTTCATGTGCAGAAAAATCTGGCAGTAAAGGCACAACAACCAAGCCTGCAGAAGTTATTGCAAAATATGTAATTCCCCAATTAGGCATATTCTCGCCCCACAAGGCTACTTTATCACCTTTTTTCAGCTGCAAAGTGTCTAACAGTAATGCCTTTAAACGTTGAATCATGTCATAAGCCTGGGCATAAGTATATTGTTGTCCAGAGGTGAGTCCCACCCATGCCAAAGACTGCGGATATACTCGCACCGCGCTATGCAATAGAGAGCGGAAAGTCTTGGGACTCAAATCGAGGTATTTACGTGTCATAGCTCCTTGTTTTTATTGAATATATGTTGAGATTTTGGAAAATCAAATTTAACTAATTCTATAAAATCATCAATACGCTGGATAATCTCCTCTTGCCTGAGAGAGACAAGGCGTTCTGTACCAAATCGTTCGACTGTAAAAGAGGCAAAAACAGACCCAGCAATCACACCATTTTTAAGATTCTCGAAAGAATAGTCTCCAGTGGTTGCCATATAACCACACAAGCCACCGGCAAAGGTGTCGCCAGCTCCAGTAGGATCAAAAATTTCTAACAGGGGCAAAGCCGGAGCAAAGAAAATCTTCTCCTTACTAAAGAGCAATGCACCATGCTCACCCTTCTTTATAATTAAGTATTTAGGCCCCATGCCAAGAATTTCTTCTGCGGCTGCTCGAATTGTATGCTTGCCTGAGAGCATGTAAGCTTCTTGGTCATTGATAGTTAGCACATCAATTTCCTTGAGCACCTGCATTAACTCTTCGAGCATTGTCATTATCCAAAAATCCATTGTATCCAGAACAATAAGCTTGGGGCGACGCTTCATCTGTTTAATGACCTTATACTGAACTAGTGGCGAAAGATTAGCCAATAATAAAATCTCTGGCTCGCGGTATGCTTCGGGCGCCTCAGGGTCAAACTTCTCCAGAACATTAAGATCAGTGATCAAAGTCTGGCGGCGATTCATATCCTCATAATATTTCCCTGCCCAAAAAAAAGTTTTCTCATCAGGATGTACTTCCACACCACTTATGTCAACATTTTGATTTGTAAACAAATCAAAAAACTCCTTACGGAAATCGCCGCCTACGATTGAAATGACATTAACACTAAGGTCAAAATATGAAGCCGCCAAAGCGCTATAAGCTGCTGCTCCACCGAGCATACGTCCTGAGCTGCCACGTGGTGTCTCAATATCATCATAAGCCAAACTTCCTACTATAACTAATTGTCTCATTTTTATTTGGTTATTTTTTAGCCGAGCAAAATTATAACAATCTAAATTAAGCAAAAATTTTTTATAAAAAAATTTGGAAGATTTGAGCAAAGTTTGTTACATTTGCAATGCATTTTTTGAGAGTAATACTCCCCCATAGCTCAGTTGGTTAGAGCACCGGACTGTTAATCCGGGTGTCGTAGGTTCAAGTCCTACTGGGGGAGCGAGATTTTAAGAGGCGTCTGCGTAAGTGGATGCCTCTTTTTTATTAATATGATATTAGTAAAAACTTTATCTTTGCTAAAAAATGTGAATAGCGGATATGAAATTCTCTGTAGTTATACCTGTCTATAAA
>JALWCU010000169.1:5157-11137 GCA_027015275.1 Bacteroidales bacterium
AAATGTAGTAAAACTCTAATTCAACTTACTAATAGGCTAATAAAGGTATTAGAGCCACTTTCAAAAGATTTCGAAATCATTCTAGTAAATGATGGCAGCCCCATCGATGACTGGAGCATTATAAAAAACTTAACAGTAAATGATACTAGAATAAAAGGAATAAATTTGAGCAGAAACTTTGGGCAACATTACGCTATAACAGCTGGACTGGAACATGCACAAGGAGACTGGGTCATTGTGATGGATTGTGATTTACAAGATCTACCTGAGGAAATTCTGAAATTATATAATAAAGCACTGGAGGGGTATGACATAGTCTTTGCTCAAAGAGAAAATCGACAGGATAGTTTTTTTAAAAAAATGTCTTCAAAAATTTTCTATTCCGCACTCAGCTATCTTACAGATACAAAACAAGATAGCAGTATTGCAAATTTTGGTATTTATAAAAAAGAGGTTATAAATGCTATTCTTTCGATGAATGACTATCACAAATATTTCCCTACTATGGCACAGTGGGTTGGCTTTTCGAAGACAGCTATTCCTGTTAAGCATAATAGAAGAGAAAACGATCGTTCCTCATACAACTTAAAAAGTCTTCTGACTTTAGCTTTTAATAACATAATTACATTCTCCAACAAGCCGCTAAAGTTGGTTTTAGGATTTGGGTTTGCTGTAGTAATTATCTCAATTATTATGGCGATATTTTTCTTTTTTAAATATATAAATGGTGAGATAAAAATTATTGGTTACACAAGTTTAATTATTTCAATCTGGTTTCTTTCTGGCATTATTATCATGATATTAGGTGTACTCGGCATCTACATAGGTAAAATTTTTGACAAGATTAAAGACAGACCAGTTTACATTATAAAAGAAAAGATAAACTTATGAAATACGATTTCAAATATCTAAAATGGGATTCTGAATTTTTTAATTTTAAAGTTGGTAAACTTACATGTGATTATATTAGTAAAGCCGAATTCATGAATCTATCAGAAAACTTAAAAGAGAAAGGATACAGGCTAATCTATTTATTTAGTCAAAATGAGATAGAGTTTTTATCTAAATACTTAGTGGACAAAAAAGTAACATATTCTAAAAAAATTAATTTATCAAAAACTATAAATATAGATACTAATATTAAACTATATAGAAAAAATTTGCCTAATAAAAAATTAATAGAACTATCCATACAAAGTGGCATTTATTCCAGATTTCGTGTAGATAAAAACATATCAAAAGAAAAATTCGAGCAGCTATATAAGCTCTGGATAACTAACTCAGTTAACAAAAAAATTGCTGATGAAACATTCATCTACTCATTAAAGGACGATATCGTCGGCTTTATAACAATAAAAACTAATCCTAATTCTGGCACAATAGGATTAATAGCTGTGGATCAAAAACATAGAGGTATGGGCATTGGAAGTAAATTAATCCAGGCTACTGAACATTACTGCTTAACCCAAAATATCCATATTCTTAGTGTCGTAACTCAAAAAGACAATATTCCGGCATGCAAGCTTTATGAAAAAAATGGATTTAAAATAAAATCATTAGAATACGTTTATCATATATGGCTATAAAAATTACAAACGATGAAAATCCCCTTTAACAAACCATTTCTCACTGGTAAGGAAGCGCACTATATATACGAAGCTGTTTACAAGGAAAATAAAATCTCGGGCAATGGAAAGTTTACAAAACTTGTACATAGTTTTTTTGAGCAAAATTATAGTTTTCGCAAAACTTTATTAACTACCAGCGGCACAGATGCCTTGGAAATGTCTGCACTCTTGTTGGATATTAAGCCTGGCGATCAGGTAATCATGCCAAGCTTTACCTTTGTATCAACTGCTAATGCTTTTATCTTACGCGGTGCATACATTCATTTTGCCGATAGCCGAGCTGACCAACCCAATATAGATGAAACTTCTATCGAAGAACTCATCAACGAAAAGACAAAAGCCATTGTACCTGTCCATTATGCAGGCATAGCTGTAGATATGGACAAAATCATGGACATAGCAAAGCGTCATAACCTCTACGTAGTAGAGGACGCAGCACAGGCTATAGACTCTTTTTACAAAGGCCGTCCTCTTGGCAGCATTGGAGACTTAGGAGCTTTCTCCTTCCACGAAACAAAGAATATAATCTCTGGTGAAGGCGGACTGCTTGCTGTCAATAACCCTGACTTTGTACATAGGGCAGAAATAATCTGGGAAAAAGGTACAAACCGTGCAGCATTTTTCCGTGGTGAAGTGGATAAATATGGCTGGGTCGATATAGGCTCATCCTACCTACCGTCAGAGATAATAGCAGCTTTTCTGTTTGCACAACTTGAACATCTACAGGAAATACAGAGCAAACGCAAAGCTCTTTGGCAACGATATTACGATAATCTGAAAGTGCTGGAAAATAAAGGCATTATCCACTTGCCAATCATCCCAGAATACGCAACCAACAATGCCCACATGTTTTACATACTCACAGAAAGTCTTGACATCCGCACAAAACTAATTGAGCATTTAAAATCAAAGGGAATACATGCTGTTTTTCACTATCTGCCGTTGCACCTGTCGCCATATTACCGAGACAAACACGATGGACGCCCGCTACCTAATGCAGTGAGATATAGTGAGACTTTACTTAGATTACCAATGTATTATGAGCTAACTTTCGATGAAGTTGACTATATTTGTGAGCAAATAAAAAACTTCTTCTTATAGTAGTCATTTTGTTATTAAAATCTAAAGCACATGCCCCAGCCCCTTGTTTCTGTCCTGATGACAGCATATAATCGTGAAAAATACATTGCTGACGCTATCGAAAGCGTTTTGCATTCCACGTACAAAAATTGGGAGCTTATTATCGTTGATGACCGCTCGAGTGATAAAACAGTGGAAATCGCACAAAAGTACGCCAAAAAAGACAGCCGCATACGTGTTTATGTTAATGAACAAAACCTGGGCGATTACCCAAACCGCAATAAAGCAGCAAGTTACGCCAATGGGAAGTATTTGAAGTACGTTGACGCTGATGACATGATTTATCCTTATGGAATGGAACAACTGGTTTATTACATGGAGCAGTTCCCCGAAGCAGGCTATGGGTTGTGTTCATTGCCGCAGGATAGAGAGCGCATGTATCCGTTTGCTTTAAGTCCCGAGCAGGCTTATCGCAGGCATTACATCGAAGATAAATGGATTTTTCACAAAGCACCGCTTTCGTCAATTATAAAACGTAGCGCATTTGAAGACGTGGGTGGTTTTAGCGGTAAGCCATATTTAGGAGATATGGAGCTGTGGCTAAAACTTTCGCAGAAATATCCTGTAGTTTTGATGCCCCATGGCATTGTTTGGTATAGAATTCATGGGGAACAGCAGAATACACAAAATAAAACACGTCCAGAAGTGCCTTTTTCCTATTATGTTCTGGAATACAAGTTGATTAGTACGGATGAGTGTCCGCTCAGCCATGAAGAAAAAGAATTTGTCAAAAGAAAAATTCTTCGCCGTCAAGCAAGGAATATTTTGTATTATCTTCGTCGGGGTAAACTTACTATAGCAAAAAAGCTTCTGCAAATGTCTAATCTGAATGCTTTAACGCTGTTGCCAAGGGCTTTGGGGCGGCTGACAAATCCAAGTTTTACCGATATAATTTAATTTTGTTATGATTAAAGTCTTGTTCTGGTGGCTAAAAAACATTTTCCGTTCATTTGTCCGTAGGACGTACTGGCTCTATCGTTTGTCACGAGCTAAACTTGGGAAGAATGTAAAATTAAATTTTCCTATCCGTGTCGAAGGCAAAGGCAAATTAGTTATTGGAGACGGCTGCCAGATTGGGAAAAACATTTATTTTGGAGTTGGTGGTCAGATTATTTTGGGTAAAAACTGCCGTATAGACAATGACGTTCAGATAATTGCTGGCAAAGGTGCAAAAATCATTTTTGGCGATAATTGCTGGATAATGCAAGGAACGGTTATTCGCTCGCGGGAAAATTCTTTTGAATTTGGCGATAATGTAATTATTTCCACTTACGTACAAATTTTTTCGCGTGAAGAAGGTCTGGAAGGCAGTCTTAAGGTCGGCAGTGGCACTCATATTAACGATTATGCAATGCTTGACGTAACTGGAGATTTGACAATAGGAGAGAAAGTTGCTTTTGGCCAATATTCAGTAGTTTTCACACATGATCATATTTATTCTGACAGGACAAAACCAGCATGGCAAGGCGGAGTCAAAGCAGGTAAAGTTGAAATAAAAAACTGGGCTTGGGTCGGAGCAAAAGTTGTAATTTTACCCAATGTTGCGGTCGGATACCGTAGTGTCATTGCTTCTGGTGCTATTGTTTCAAAAAACTGTGAGACGGAAACAATTTGCGCTGGCGTCCCAGCTAAAGAGATTAAAAAAATAGACAAATGAGCCTTGTCTCGGTCATTATCCCAGTCTTCAATGCAGCTCAGTGGCTTACGAAAACTCTTAAAAGCGTCATTGCTCAAGACTACCTAAAAGAAATTATCTGCATCGACGATCATTCCACTGACAAAAGTCTGCAAATTCTGTTAGAATTTCAAACTAAGTTTCCGGATAAAATCAAAGTCTTTACAAATCCACAAAAAGGCTCTAACAGCGCCCGCAACTACGGTTTCCAGCAATGCTCTGGTAAATACATCCAGTGGCTGGACGCCGACGACCAGCTGTTACCCAATAAATTCAGCTCACAAGTTCAATTTTTACAAACTCATCCAGAGTGCGATATAGTTTTTTCTGACTGGTACATGGACTTTTACAACGAAAAAGGCAAGCAAATCAAGCGCAAAGAGCAAACACGAGATAATTATCCAGACTACCTTTATGAGCTGCTAAAAGACAACTGGTCCCCGCCAGCAAATTATTTGTTACGTAGAGCAATCGCTGAGCATTTGTACAAATTAGGGCAATGGAACCCCACGACACGCATAGCTCAAGACCGAGAATATTTCACCATAGCAGCTCTGGAAGGTGCACGATTTTGCTATGTGCCAGGCTTTTTCTCTGTCTATAACCGCTGGAGCAGCGGCCAGGTCTCGGCTATGAATTTTAAGCAGCGACTGGCTTTGCAGATGGATATGGAACATCGGTTTCGCTATATTATCAAGCAAAAAAACTTCCCGCACAGGCGCCAGCGTCGTTACCTGGCTTGTCTCAATGCTCACGTTATTAATGCAAATTATTATTACCCGTCTATTGGTTTTCCGTTTTCGTTTTCTATTTTTAATGTCAACTGGCGTATTGTGCACTGGAAGAAATGGTTTGTCGCACCTTTTCTGTATCTTTACGGTGTGATTAAATACTTTTTAACCCCAAGGAAATGATATTCTTAGCCGTTGTTTTACCTACGTATAACGGAATAAAATATATCCGTGAGTCTGTAGAATCTGTACTCGGTCAGACTTATCAGGATTTTGAATTTCTGATCTGTGATGATCATTCTACGGATGGCACGTGGGAATATTTACAAACTCTAAATGACAGCAGGATACGCCTTTTTCGCAACGAACAGAACAAAGGTCTTTTCCCGACGCTAAATTTTCTTATTCGTCAGACCAGTGCACAATGGATTCATCTATGGTCTCAGGATGACATTATGTATCCCTTTTGTCTGGAAGCAGAAGCAGACTTTGCCCGCCGACATCCAGATGTGCCGTTCTTTTTCTCACAACGAGATATTATTGACCAAACAGGCAAAATAATAAGTCCTTACGACGAAAATTATGATAATGAACTTATCCCAGAACGACATTTAATAAAAATCTCTATTCTCGCCGGTAGCGTTACAGGCAACATTGCAAATACTGTGGTAAAGCGTAACGAGATTGAACGTGTTGGCTATTTTGACGAAAAAATGCGTTATTCTGCCGATTTTGACTTATGGGAACGACTATCACGCGGCAAAGATATAGGCGTGATTAACAAAGCTCTGATACAACTTCGTGAG
>JALWCU010000169.1:11147-12270 GCA_027015275.1 Bacteroidales bacterium
CGGCGTTGGCTGGAACGCATATCAAACCCCAAAATTAAACGCAAAGCAATACGTGGACTGCGATGGAAAATCAACGTAATGTTCTGTCTTTGGGGCATGAAGATGATTGCCAAAGGCAAAGTAAAATTGGCATGGCAGCTATTCAAAGAGTTTTCTAAATACGATAATCTATTTGCTTTGTGGATTAGATGCGCGATTGTCAAAATCTTAGACATAGCAAGACTTAAGCAGAGATTTTATAATTTACTGTTTTACAAAGGATACTACAAGTAAAATGATTACCACAGCAGAGCCTAAAATACCAGCAATAGCCAAAATTACAGTTGTATTGCTTTTCCTCATAGCAATATTCACTCGTTTTTTTGTTCAGGTTTCTGTGTCTTTAATAGTACTGTATTTGATATTTTATCTTTTCTGGGATGAATATCACCCGCCGATTATACTTATTGGACTGAGTTTTACGTGGTTGTCTATAAGTATGGGGTATTTCTATGCAATTTTTTTTCATGGACAGCTGCGAGATTTACTGTGGTATCCATATTATTCCGTCGATAATATCGAGCGTGCTTATTGGTATAGCATTGTGGGTCTGGCTTTTTTGGCAGTCGGAATAAGACTCGGTATTGGTAAAGCAATGAATATCAAGGTAGATACATCAGAAATAGAATCTCTGGACATAATAAAATTAATGATTGGGTTCTTTGTCTATTCTGCTATAGCCAATTACCTCTTTGACAAGACCAGAGTCAGATTAGCCGGAATATCAGAATTTTTTCACATGCTCAAGCTATTCAAATGGAGTTTTTTGTTCTTAATAACTCTGGCTGTCTTCCACACACGCAAATTCATTAATCTTTTCTGGGCATTTTTTGCTCTTGGTCTAATCTTATCTTTCACGAGCTTTTTCTCTGATTTCAAACCCTATCTATTTATCCTGCCTATTGGATATTTAACTATTCGCCAGCTAACAGCCAAACAGACGTTCTACATCCTGCTTCTATCTGTATTTATTTATGTATTAGGCGTTTATTGGAGTTATATAAAAGGCGACTATAGACTTTTTCTCTCTGGCGGACAAAAAGGTCAAATAGTAGTTGTTTCAAAAGAACAAGCACTGAAAAAA
>JALWCU010000170.1 GCA_027015275.1 Bacteroidales bacterium
CCCACGCCAGCTAAAAGGAGTCGTTTCAGTAACTAAATAAGCTGACCTACCGTTGAAAAATGGAGGAGTTATTTGAGGCTGGGAGAGGGTAATTTTCTCTCGAGGAGTAAGAGTCTCCACTATTCCTGCAGAACAAGTCGGTTCTTTACCATTTGCTCCTTCAACGTACTTTCTAACTCTTATATCATCAAAGTAAAAACCGCTATCCCATCCACCAAACCCGATCTTACCAAAAGGAAGAGAAAAGGCAGGAGGAGCAATAAAATTACCCACAGTCTTGAATTCACTATCACTATCAACATCTATCTTTTTCACATCCTCATATTTAGAAAATGCTGGTGTTAATTTAACTCTGAGATGGACTTCCCCTGTGTCTTTATCTTTGAAAACTCTCACCTTTACCCAATACCAGTCATTTCTTTTGGGAAAAGAATCTTCAAGAATATTTTTTGGATATGTTTGATATTGCCATACATAGTCAATACCTGAAGCATAAGGTCTAAATATGAACTTATCGGCAAAAAACTCCATACCCCACATATTTCCTGCGTCCATAACAAATACAGGATTGTACTGAGGGTTCCCCCAGGGCTGATCACATCCGCTATACTGACAGTAAGGGCCAGCATTCATCAAATAAGAAACTTCATAATGATCCCAACGAACGTCACCATTAAAAAGATAGGGACCAGTATCACAGCTTTTACCGCTATTATCAGAATACTCACATTTCCCATTATGTTTATCAATAGCCTGTCCGTCCCTGTATATATCAGCTTGAAGAATTTTATTACCCTCTGGCAATTCTCTCACAATCCACCAGTTATAAAAATCATCCGGCGTGGGAGTATTCAACCATCCATCGATATCAACCAATCCAACTGAACATTGATTGGTTCCATCTGGACAACCAACCGTAGAATTCTGGGAATAGTTTTTCCAGTTTTCATATAAATCAAATGTTTTCCTGATATCTGACATGGGTATTTTGAAATTCCTGTTACCCCACCAGACATAAATGGTATTATTGCCATCTTCTATTTTAGGAACTTTAGCCCATAAACTCAGCTTCCCATTATTTTTATCGAAACGCTTTATCCAAAAAGGTATTTCATTTCCTGAACTGTCTGTAACGATAATATCAGAACCATCATCATTTGCATTCGAGAGTTCATCACTATCAGCGTTTACTAATACCTGATAGTCATAAAGAGTATTGTAACCGTGAGCCTCCTGCCAGCTAACAGTAACAGGCAACTTATATTTCCAGTAACAGGCCAGTTTGGGATAAACATCCACTCTGAACTCAGCATTATCAAAACTTGCATCCTCATCTCCAGTTACGTTTACATCAAGCACGAGTGAACCACCATTAAAAAGAACGGCAGGAGACGGAACGATTTTTAAATTAAAAGTTTTCTCTCCAAGACCCTTAATAGTCAAACTGCCAGGTGGTTGAGCTGAACAATTATTACCATCAGTATCACACCAGTATATAATCCAGTCTTCCTTTAGTGAGTTGAATGTTGCAATAGTTGTATTCACTTGAAAATTTTCAGTATTAACTGACCTATTTCTTATTTTTAGGTAAAAATCCTTTACAACTTGATTTTCCCTTGCAATATTTATAGTTGAAAATATATACTTATCTAGGGTATTCCCACCAACACTTTCACTAACTCTCTGAATATCAGGACTTATTTCAATAATATTTTCCCCTTTTTCCTCGTTTCCTTTTTTAACAACAATATCAGTGTTACCATAAACCTCAACTTTCGGTTCTATTCTAAAGTATCTTCTAAGGAATATATAATCTATATCCAAACCACAACATAAAACCCATCCCTTCCTGTCAAAACCAAAATAACCATTGCTCCAAGAATCTGCTCTCTCGTAATCACCATCTGCATTTATATTACCATTAACAGCAACAAACCTGTAATGTTTTTTATTAATCCAAAGAGAGATAGTTGAATTAGAAACCTTTATATCAAAGACATATCTTGCATTATTATAGGGATACCAATCAGTCTTAGCTTGTGTTTTCCATTTATTAGAAACTCTTTTCTGAAGCTCAATGATAAAATGCCTTCTTGAGTAATGATAATCATTGGAGACGTTCCAGAAATCTTTTGCTTTCTTTATAAAAAGACGGTATCCCGGTTTCTTTTTTAACTGCTTTGGCTTTTCATATTCCGCCTGCGAAAGAAAATAAATAACCGCTTCAGAAGAGTTATCTGATGAATCAAAATACTGCATATTATCTATATGGATTGTGAATTCATTACCTGTTTTAGCCTGATCTTGCCCCTTTATTGGCTCTATAGTATCTTCAGTATAAAGGGCGTTGTTTATAAATAACGTATCCTTAGCATTCCAGATTCCATTTGAAGTCCACTTCCAGTCATTCAGATTATAAGAGTAAAAAGGAAACACTGCTGCTGCACAGTTATAAGATGTTCTATCATAACTTTTGTAACTATCGTTAGCTCCCGGATTACAGTAAGAAACAGTATTGTTATCATCAATTATCATATCTATATATTTAACAGAATTAGGCTTTAAGTCATAAACTAATAACCATAAACCGAGTTTATTTACCCTAAGGTTATTATCCTTTTTAGGTATAACCCAATAAGCCAAATCACGAGAACCATCATTGAACCTTAAATTTTCTAAATCCCCCCTTAACCACCCCTTCTCCATATACAATCTGGCCGGTATCTCAACATAAACCTGACACCACTTATTAACACAGTTAGTGTCAGAGTTGGGATTCGTAATTTTTAGCTTTATTACATGACTGCCAAAAGCTGAAGTCCACGCAAATAGGGAAAACAAAACAGCCAAAATAAACCTGACCATTTTAAACCTCTTCATTCGTTACCGTAACCTGCCGGAGCAACCGGCACAAAAACCACAGCTTCTACCTCCGTAGAGTTAGAAACGGAATCAAGTTTGGCATCAAACCCTTTCCACGCAGATGAATAGCCCTCAGGATACCTAACTGTATTTGCTAATAAATGCACTGTAACTTCGTAAGAATCCGTTTTAGTAACCTCTCTTGGCACATCAGCTCTTTTATAAAAATACATCCAACCAGCTACTGCATAAATACCCCCATCAGCCCCTTGAAACTGAAGGAACTCAGCCCTCTGAGCAGATAAACCCTTTATATTTGAAACTATCATTTTAGATACACCAACGGCTAAAATCATGAGAAGAATCATAATTATAAGAACAGTCACTAGAACACTTGCTCTTCTACTAAAAGAGAATTTTTGTTTTTCAAATCTCAAACTCATCCCCAAGGTAAACCTCTCTTACAATTTTCTCCCTTGCCACATCTTCAGGAAGTCCAGAAGCTATAACCCTTCCATAGGCAATTATGTAAGCCCTATCAATTATCCTCAACGTCTCTCTAACGTTGTGGTCTGTAATTAAAACCCCTATATCAAGCTCTTTTAATTCCAAAATTAATCCCTGAATATCTGACACGGCAATAGGATCTATACCGGCAAAAGGCTCGTCAAGTAAAAGAAACTTGGGATTAATTGTGAGCGCCCTGGCTATTTCCAGACGCCTCCTCTCTCCCCCTGAAAGAGAAGAAGCTTTCTGATTCCTCAGGTGGGAAATTCCAAACTTTTCCAGAAGCCAATCGGTCTTCTCTTTTATTTCCCCCTCCGTGTACCCATGCATTTCCATAACAGCCCGCAGGTTCTCTTCAACCGTCAATTTCCTGAAAATTGATGGTTCCTGAGGTAAGTAGGAGAGGCCCTTCCGAGCTCTTATGTAAGTGGGGTCTTCTGTTATGTCTTCCTCGCCAATAAAAACTTTTCCTCCGTCGGGCTTTATAAGGCCCACTATGCAGTAGA
>JALWCU010000171.1 GCA_027015275.1 Bacteroidales bacterium
AAAGCAGGTCATGATGTGCGTATTCATTGGTATTATGATGAGCGTGATACTGCTATCAAGGAACATGCTGAGGAGTTAGAGGAATTATATGGACTGCCATTTGACATATTGGTTATAAGTTAAAAACCTTTTTTATGTTTTCAAGTCCTGCGTTGTAAGTCCATTTTTGTATTATATTAAGGCTCTTTTGTCCCATTTGGCTGGCACTTTGTATAGTTATTTTTGCTAAGATTTTCGTCAGTTCTGCTGTGTCTTGGTAATTAAAAATGTATCCATTTTCTTGCGGGTGCACCAGATCTGCTGCGCAACCTACTTTGTTACTTGCTATGATCATACGTCCACAAGCCATTGCTTCATTGACGGAAAGCCCCCAGGTTTCGCCCCATGCAGAAGGCAATATGAATACGTGTCCAAGGCGGTAAATTATTGGCATTTGACTCTGGTTTTGGAAAGGCAGAAAGATTATCCGTTTATCAGTGCGGGCAAGGTCTCGTAGTTTTTCTTCCTCAGGTCCATTCCCCACGAGAATTAACCTATGTGTAATGATATTGTCATTCATAAAAGCTCGGATAAGTGTCTGAAGATTTTTCTTGGGCTCAAATTTCCCTGCATAAAGGAAAGTCAAGTTGCTCTCTTTAAGCCCCAGCTCTTTTCGCCACTCTCTTGCAGTATCTTTGTACATATCATCTTTGTCTTCAAAATGTTCGTTGTTTACGGCATGTGGTACGAAAATTAGTTGATTTTGTTTTATACCATGGGCAAGGAAGTATTTTTTGTTTTCTTCACCCACATATAAAGCATAATCAACATGTCTATATACCCATTTGAGAAAGTAAGACCTAAAATGGTCTTTAGGGGCATTGCCATTGTCAAGCATCGTTGAGTCGCCACGGAAAAGCACAGGTGTCTTGCCATGGAAATATAGCATTGCTCTCAGGTGGGACAGGTTTTTCCAGCCATAAATGAGAATTATATCAGGGTCAAAGAGCTTAATGCGTTTTACAATGAAAGGGTTAAATGTTCCCACAAGTGTGTTAGATGCTGGCAGGGGTGAAAAATTTTTGATAAATTCATGCTTGTATCCGTGAGTTAGTGGTACATCCCATTTGATGAAGCGTCTAAACTTTTTGTCCCAATAGCCTTGATGCGTTTGCCGCCATGTGTAGAAGACCTTAACATCGAATAGTTCCTGTAGCTTGATAAACCAGGGAACGTTGTATTGTATAGGATGAGTGTGTATTATAGCAAGACGCTTATGGTGCATTATTATAGTTTATTTAGGTCGTATGACTTAAAAATTAAAAGGGCTGTCCCAGTATGGAGCAGCCCTGTAGATAAACGTTCCATGTATTATTCTATAAATTTTACACTACGTTTGACAAACTCAGTTAGTTTTTCACCTTTGAGCATGTTTCTCGAAAGCAATGCCAGATCAGATATTTGTTTAACAAGTTTATTTTCTTTAGCATAATCACGAAGGATTGTACTTATTTGATTAGTAGCTTCTTCCAGCTGTTTGTTGAGATTATCCAGCTTTTCGCGGTCTGTCTGAGGTATTTCTTCTTCTTTCTTGTCTTTGTTCTGCTCTCTTAACGTGTCGATTTGTTTTTGAAGTTCTTTTTTCTTGGTGCGCAGAGGATTTAGCTTTTCTTCCAATGTGATATTTATATCTTCAATAACTTTGTTTATCAAATTATGGTCAGTATTAATGACGAGGTTGTAATTATTTGGCAGATTGTCATATAGTCGCATATTTGGTCCACCTAACATTCCAATATCTTTCATACGGCGCATGTATTCACTCTGTGTGATAGTTACAGGAAGCTGTTCCTGTCCCATAGCTTCAAA
Source organism: Bacteroidales bacterium (assembly GCA_027015275.1). Classification (GTDB taxonomy): domain Bacteria; phylum Bacteroidota; class Bacteroidia; order Bacteroidales; family S143-33; genus S143-33. Next base: position 1,849 of record JALWCU010000171.1, read on the forward strand.
CTGCGCTGTGAAGATGCCCAGGTCAGAAGGTATAGCTGATTCAAAAACAGTTGAGAGTTCGTCCCTTGTCTGAGCATCGAGCGATACTTTGTTTTTGTCCTCTTTGGATATGAGATTATCGATTATGTCAGAGTCAACGCGTGCAAAGCGAGATTGTTCTAATTTTTGTTCAAGAACATTAATAAATGGAATGTCAAGGCTACCGTCGAAAAGCAGCACGTCATAGCCTTTGTCTTTTGCAGCTTGGATAAAAGAGTGTTGTTCCTGGATGTTTGTGGCATATAAATAAATAAGATTGTTGTATTTGTCTGTTTGATTGTCTTTTATCAGCTCTTTGTATTCATCGAGTGTAAAGTATTTGTTATCAATATTTTTAACCAGATAAATGTCTTTCATCTTGTCGTAAAATTTCTCTTCTGTCATCATTCCATACTGGATAAATAGCTTAAGGTCATCCCATTTTTCCTCAAATTCTTTACGGTTTTCTTTGAAAATCTCGTGAAGCTTGTCAGCAACTTTCTTGGTTATGTGGTTAGAAATCTTACGAACATTGGCGTCTGTCTGTAGATAACTACGAGATACATTCAGTGGTATATCAGGTGAATCCAGGACACCATGCAAGAGTGTCAAAAATTCGGGAACGATATTTTCCACAGAATCTGTAACAAATACTTGATTTGCGTATAGTTGTATTTTGTTCTTTTGTATTTCAAGGTTTGATCTAATTTTTGGGAAATAGAGAATACCAGTCAGGCTGAATGGGTAATCAACATTAAGATGTATGTAGAACAAAGGATCTTCATAAGCTTCGGGATACAATTTTTTGTAAAATTCAATGTAATCTTCGTGTTTAAGCTCTGTTGGATTCTTTTTCCACAGAGGCTCTTCGGTGATAGTTACTTCTTTGCCTGTGCTTGATATAAATTTTATTGGTACCGGTAAGAAGCGGCTATACTTAGTCAGGAGTTGTTCGATACGGTTGTCTTCTAAATATTCTTTTGCGTCATTTGAAATATGTAGAATAATGTCTGTTCCACGGTCTTGTTTTTCTGTTTCTTCCAGCTTGAACTCCGGTTGCCCATTACATTCCCATTTAACGGCAGGCTCGCCATTTTTCCATGATTTGGTGATAAGTTCGACCTTGTCAGCTACCATAAAGGCAGAGTAAAAGCCAAGTCCAAATCGACCTATAATGTTGTCTATCTTATCCTTGTATTTTTGTAAAAATTCGTTTGCACTGGTAAAAGCTATTTGATTAATGTATTTGTCCACTTCTTCGGCTGTCATTCCAATGCCGTGGTCTGATACTGTCAAAGTGCCTTTGTCTTTGTCAATTTTTACTTTTATAGTCAGATCTCCCAGTTCTCCCTCGAATTCGCCACTGCGTTGCAAGGCTTTCATTTTTTGTGTTGCATCAACGGCATTTGATATTAATTCACGTAAGAAAATTTCCTGGTCAGAGTAAAGAAATTGTTTGATAATTGGGAATATATCCTCAGTGGTTACACCAATTTTACCTTCTTTCATAGCTCTATTTTTTTTACAGTGTTTGGTTTAGCTTTATATTATTTACAATTGATGTACCAATAGCAAATGACTGACGAATTGTCATAACTCTGCAATAAAAAAGGAGACGCCTTTTTGGACGTCTCCTTTTGGTTGAGTATAAGTAAATTTTTAATAAGCAGAAGGTTTACCCACATGTATCATTGCACAACGAAAACCAATATCATCTGTACTGCGGTTCTGATCCATAAAACGTCTTGTGCCTGGGACTAACCAATAAGGCAAATCTCGCCAGCTACCGCCTTTGTAAACACGTGATTCGTCTGAGATTAAGGAAGTTGCACCAGCATGATTATCACCTTTACCCTTGTAATTGTACATTGATACTGTACCCTTATAGTCTGATGCTTGCTCAGGTAGCCAGTTAGGACCTAATGTTGACTGGAGGTCGCCATCTAAATAATTTCGGTTGTCAGCTGTGTGATAATTGTATCTTTGTAGTTCATGCTTAACATCTGCGG
>JALWCU010000172.1 GCA_027015275.1 Bacteroidales bacterium
GTAATATGGCTGATATGCAGAAGATTTTGTTGCCATTTGATAGCGGTGCAGAGGGATTGCTCTACACCCCTGCCTATTACAAGCAAGGTAATGTGGATGTGAATTTTGATTTTAATGCAGTAGCAGACATAACGCACAACAGCATTACATTGTATTTTATTGTAGTGAAATTGAGTAAAGATTTGTATGATTTTTACAAGAGCATGAATATGTATCAGCGCACAAGAGGTAATCCTTTTGTTGAGCCGGTCAATGTTCGTGTTAATGTACACGGTGGGTTGGGCTTGTTTGCTGGGTATTCGTTTAGCCTTGATTCAATAAAAATTAACTTTTAGCAAAGAGTAAAATTGTTTTTCTTTGTTTAGAACAAATCTTAAAAATCCTTGATTATGAGACGATTATTAATTGTGCTGGCAGTGCTTTCTGTTTTTGGCTTTGAGGCACATGCACAGGTTTATGCAAAATTTTATGCGGGATACAGCATGCCAATGGCGGGCATGAGCTTTATAGAGCCCAGCTCTTCTCTTTATAGTGTCATGGTTTATCCTATGTACAGCTATGACCGCCAGGAGAGCATTTCTAATTATAAGCAGCATTTTGTCTCTCTGGGTAAAGGAATAGACATTAAGGGTGCTGTTGGAATGAATTTTAATAAAACACTGGGTGCAGAAGTTGACTTTGGTTTTTTGATGGGTGGCAAACTCTCTGCTACTCAGAGCAGTAAGATAACAATAGCCGGTTTCTTGCTCAACTCTCAGTCAACCTATACTTATCAGGCTAATATGGTGCAAGTCTCACCAATGATTGTGCTTAATTCTGATGTCAATTTCGCTAATGTGTTTGTCAAATTTGGACCTGTTCTGAACATGGGAACAATCAATGCCGAAGAGATGACAAATAACAATGGACAGGTAGTTGATCGTGCGGTTAAGTTCACTGGTGGGCTTTCTATGGGTATGAGCTCTGCTCTTGGTGCATCTTTTGCCCTGTCTGATAATCTTTCACTTTTTGCAGAATTTCAGGTAATGACTTTAGCTCATGCACCAGCCAAGGCTCATGTGGTCAAATATGAAGTCAACGGTAGTGATCAGCTTGGTAATCTAAAAGTCGAAGACAGGGAATTTGTTTTTGTTAGTAAGTATTCAACGGACGAAAACGCAGACCATCCAGACGACCAGCCAACTCAGTTATTAAAGTTCCGTTTTCCTATGAGTAATATGGGTTTG
>JALWCU010000173.1 GCA_027015275.1 Bacteroidales bacterium
GGTCGACGTTAACCACGAAAGATCCTCGTCTCGGCTCATCATGACTGTTGAACTTTGACACAGCGTTTATCAGCTTCAATAGGACCAATCAGTTGCTTGATCTGACCGCTTGACTACTCGAAATCGAAGGTAAACACGGTGAGATGGCAGAATATTTACCAATTCCTCAGGAAAGTCGGTCGTATTTTATTATCACATCCTTAACTGTTGAATAAGCGTTAAAGTACGCTGATTTTATGAGAAGACAATTGCGATCTTTCCCAACTTCTCACAAATCAGGTTAAGAAAACATCTGCATTACCAGATAACTTCAAGCGAAGTTACAGGATGCGGGTTTTACTAATTATCACCGTGTGCTGTGTACGAAGTGACGGCCTATTAAGATGTTTAGTGTATTATTACAGTTTTCGCATATTGCTAAAAATATTAACGTAGGACAATAAGGTAGCTATGTTAATCATTGTGAAAAGAATCATCCATGCAGTATTTTAGTTAAAGCAATGATATCTTCACTAAATTATTGAATTATATTAATTCGAATTAAGTTGTTCACTAAATGCAAAATTCTGTTGATCTATGCAGATTTCAAACGTATGTTGTCCTAAAATATATCTAGCTATAAGTATCTAATAAAGAAAAATGATCCCGTTCAACCAGACAACACTTACTACTAATATTAGGAATAATGTTATTCGTAAGCATCGGTGGTTCAGTGGTAGAATGCTCGCCTGCCACGCGGGCGACCCGGGTTCGATTCCCGGCCGATGCAAGTTTTTTTATCTATTTGGATATTGAAAGTAGTTGACGATCGAAAGGTTGCCTTTTCATATTTTAATTTATAAAAACAAGACGCACTTCTCATGGGAAACTCAATTCGTCAGCATATTTTCAGCTGTAAGTATTAAACCTCGTAAAAAGATACAGGCTCGCGCGCACACAATGTCGGCTCGTTGTATAACCTTCAAGGCCATGTGGGTCAATTATATAACAACGGATACAATAAGGCAGGAAATTATAATCCTGCAAAGCAATAGTAATAATGGTATACAAATTTATATAGCGCCTTATATAATCTGTAAGGCTCTAAGGCGCTTCACAAATGTTATAAAATGTAAAACATTTTTACATGAACATAGCACACGCACACTCGCGCGCGCGCGCGCGCGCACACACACACACACACACACACACACACACATTTATTTAAAAATAGCCGATTTATAATG
>JALWCU010000174.1:0-5057 GCA_027015275.1 Bacteroidales bacterium
AAGTTAATACATGACCCGCAAGATTATTAAGAATAAAAGTTTTTTAACAGTACTTAATTTACTAGTAGCCTGTCTGGCAATCGCTTACATTGTCTATGAGATACGCCAGCGTACAAGCCAGTTTAGCTTTTTTCCACATATAAAGAACTATGTTTTCGCTCTGGCTGCATTTTTTTTAGTTCCACTAAACCTGGGGTTAGAAGCACAGAAATGGAGACTAGCAGTAAAGACAGAAACAAGAATAGACCTATTGCATTCACTTTTTTACGTGATAAGCAGTCTTCCGTATGGGATAATCACACCATCGCGCATAGGAGAATGGTATGGACGGTCGCGGGACTTTAAAAATCATACACGCGGCTTTTTGCTAAGCTCTATTCCTGGAATAGCACAGCAGGTCATTACTGTAATTATGGGCGGACTGGGTCTGATACTATTAGGCCACAATGATTGGAAAGTCTGGCTGGCAGCGGCTGCAAGTTTCGCTGCTCTATCAGGAATTTTAGTTTTTCTATTCTATAAGTTGCACGCATGGAACGCGGACAAGGGTGAAAACCTGAAAGTCTTTATTAAATTATTATTATACAGTTTATTACGATACATTGTTTTTGCAAGCCAATATTTATTGCTGCTCAAATTTTTTGGAATAAATGCAGGACTAGTGCTACTTTATTCTGCAATAGCTGTGGGCTATTTAGTTTCGTATTTTTTACCATTAAATGCTTTCGTAGAGCTGAGTATAAGAGGTGGAACCGTCATTTATATTCTAAGCACCGTAACGACAAACCTCACTGGTATTCTCTGGGCAACAGCATCAGTATGGTTTATTAATATTGCATTGCCTGCTATTGTGGGTAGTGGACTTTTGCTGAGGCAAAGTATTAGAGCAAAATAGTGAGCATTTGTTCGGGTCGGTCTATCAAATAATCTGGACTATTTTGGGTAAGTAGCTCACGGGAATTAGCACCCCATGCAACAGATATGATAGGTATCTTAGCCTGATGGGCAGCCTGTATGTCTCGCACCTCGTCGCCCACGTATATCAACTGCTGGGGCGTTAGCCTATATGACCGCATAATCTTGCGCAGACTCGAACTTTTACCAAAAATCTGTGGTTGTGAATGGATAAACTGGAAGTATTGTGTCAAGTTATTTTTGTCCAGAAATTTTGTAATATTTTCTTCACTATTGGAACTGAGTATGCCCAGTGTGAACTTTTCCGATAGTTTTTCGAGTGTTTCTGGCACACCGTCAAAAGGGCTGAGTGTATCGATAATCTCGTTGAATTCGCTGTGGTAGCGGGCAACGATGAATGGGATTTTAAACAAGGGGACATTGAAATGACGTATAATCTCATTCTGTGTCATATTGCGCAACATCTGAATATCTTGTTGCCTAATTTCCTTGAGGTTTAGTTGCCTTGCTATTTTGTTGGTGATTTCTATTCCTTTGTAAAGTGAGTCGGCAATAGTGCCATCAAAATCAAAAACAACTGTTGTAAGGTCCATTACTTAAAAAATTTGTCTATTTCCTCGAGTTTCAAGATATAAAAATTTTTCTTTCCAAAAGGTGAAATACTGGGTGAAGACGATGCAAAAAGTTTATTAACCAGGGCTTCCATTTCCTCCTGTGACATTTTGGGTCTCTGAAGACTGGCTTTGGACTTGGCCAGCATTGCAGCAAGACTCTCGAGTGTAATTTGATATAGGTCAATGGCCTCAGCATCTGGATCATTTATAATATTCAACAATATGCTATGGGCCTGTCTGGTATCCACAAACGACGGTATGCCGACGATATTATAAGATGTCTCGGATATTCTCTCGAATTTGTATCCAATTTTCTCAAGCTGTTCCTTCAGGGCAAAGAAATTTTGTACCTGACGATGATTAAACGAAACCTGGACAGGATAGAGTGTCTGCTGACTATATGTCTGTGAATTAGATAAATGCCCTAATACTTCTTCATAAAAAATAGTCTGATAAGCCCTGTTGATATTTATAATCGCCAGTCCACTTTTTAGCGGTGTAATAATATATTTATTTTTGAAATTCAAAAACTTACTAGTTTGATTCTGGTGTGTATCTTGCAGAGAGGCATGTGAAGAGCCATGGAAACTATTATTTTTTGTGCTCTCAAAAATATCTTCCCAATTCTCAGGTACCTTGGACTTGTGCGAATAAGACTGCGAGGAAATATTGCCATTCTGATTGCTCTCTTCATCAAAAGGATTGTAATCACCCACTTCCTCCTCAAGCTCAAAAGGCGTGATTGTGTCCAAATCAGCATTAGCAGCATTGTGCGATATAAAAGCCTCAGTCTCAAAATCAATCATTGGAATAACACCATATTGTGCCAGAGAGCGTTTTATAGCGGCAATGAGTATCTGGTATATAGAGTCGGCATCTTGAAAATTAACTTCGATTTTCGTGGGGTGTATATTAACATCAATACGTGAAGGATCAATCTCGAAGAAAATAAAGTAAAGAGGCTTAAGCTCAGGAGAAGAGACTTTCTCATAAGCTTTTATTACAGCACGATGAAGGTATGAACTCCGAAAAAATCTGTTGTTAACAAACAGATACTGTTCAGCATATTTCTTGCGTGCAGATTCTGGCGTACCAATATATCCATATATTCGCACAAAACCTGCATCGGCTTCTAACGGAATCAAATACTTGTTAAAATTCTTATCAAAAAGGTTGACTATACGCTCTTTCAACGAAGACGACGGCAGCTTGTATATCGCAGACTTATTGTGAAATAAGGACATCTTAATCTGTGGGTGCGGGATAGCTACACGGTAAAATTCATTGAGAATATGCTTTAGTTCTGTTTGGTCGGATTTCAGAAATTTCCTACGTGCTGGGACATTAAAAAACAAATTTTTTACTAAAAAGTTAGAACCTTTGGGACAATTAGCCGGCTCCTGAAGAATAAATTTACCACCTTCGATGACAACACGCGTGCCGATTGTGTCCTGTTCCCTGCGAGTCTTAAGCTCAACCTGGGAAACAGCAGCAATAGATGCCAGAGCTTCACCGCGAAAACCCTTGGTCGTGATGTGGAACAGATCATCGGTTCGGTAAATTTTCGATGTTGCATGACGTTCAAAGGCAAGACGAGCATCTGTCTGACTCATCCCATTGCCGTCGTCTATAACCTGTATAAGTGTTTTACCAGCCTCTTGCAGGTTTATTGTAATAGAACTCGCTACTGCATCAATAGAATTTTCAACTAGCTCTTTGACAACCGAAGCAGGTCGCTGAACCACTTCGCCAGCAGCTATTTTGTTGACCAGAGTTTCAGGAAGAATTTTTATGACGTCGGGCATAGAACTATTTTAGTAATTTTTCTATAAAAGCCTGCAAAATATCGGAGTACAAAATTAAATAAGTTACACCAAGGAGTAAAATCAATATTGCTATTAGCCTGACGTTCTGGCCTTTTTTTATTTTTTTGTGGTAATATGCTTGGCTGCGAAAACGAATAGTGTAGCGATAAGCATCTGAATCAGTCTCCATTCCAAGCTCCTTTCTGACCTGGTTACGGACTGCTTTTCTTCGCTCTTTATCCTTATCGTAATACATTGGTTTATAATCAAAAACATAATGTGGTGGCAGATTAAATAATCCCATTTCTTTAGCTTTTCAAATTCGCAATAAGGTAACAAAAATAAATAAAATATTCAATATTAAAATTTAACACCCATAACACAGACATCATCGATTTGCTTATAACCATTTTTCCAGTTCTGGAATTCTTGTTCAAACATTCGTTCTTCTTCGTCCATAGGCAAATGCCAGATACTAAGTATAAATTCTTTGAATCTCTTTCGCATGTATTTTTTGCCGTCCTGACCTCCTGGCTGATCATAGAAACCATCTGAGGAAAGGAAAACAGTATCGCCAGGTTGTATTTGAATATAATGAGTTTCAAATTTCTTTTCGCGAATGTAAATAGCCACAGGATTTTTGACAGCTTTATAAACAGTAAGCTCACCGTCGCGAATGAAATAAAGTGGATTATTAGCCCCTGCAAACTGCAATACATGTGTCTGCTTGTCATACATGCAAAAGGCTATATCCATACCATCTTTGCTATTGCCAAAGTCCTGTGTTTGTTTCAAAGATTCTTTAATTGCTTTTCTCATTTCCTCCAATACCTGTGCAGCAGTGGTAACATCTGCTCTTTGAGTTATTTCATTAAGAAGAGATATACCCAACATACTAACAAATGCTCCAGGCACGCCGTGTCCTGTACAGTCGGCTACAGTAAAAGCAAGGTAGCGGTTTTCTATAAGCTTAGCCCAATAGAAGTCGCCAGAGACAATATCACGTGGACGGAAGAAAATGAAATAATCGTTGAACCATTGTTTCATCGTTTCATCGGTAGGCATAGCTGCCGCCTGTATTCGCTCCGCATAATGGATACTATCTTGTAACTGAGTAAATAAGTCCTGTATCTTGTCTTTCTGAGCTTGCAACTGGTCTCTCTGGACACGTATTTCTTCATAAGCCTGTTCCAGTTCCTTGTTTTTCTGTTGTATGATAAAATTATCCCGCTTCTTTTGTTGATAGCTACGGAAAGCAACGTAAGCTAAAGCCGCCATAAGGAATACTATAGCAATCAGAGCATTACGCTGCATTCTCTGTCGCTTTACCTCAATGGTCTGCTTATCTATTATAAGTTTCTGCTTTTCAATCTCTTGCTGTTTTTTCTCGGCTTGATATTTTGCCTCCATTTCCTGGATAGCCTTGGTTTTTTCCTGATTGAAAAGTATTTCGTTTGTCCTTATGTATTTAATAGCATTCTCGAAAGCCAATTTATAATTTCCAATACTGGCATAGGCTTGATAAAGCAATGCATAAACTTTGTTTTGTAAATAAGTGGATTTGGTTATTGTAAGGAATTTTAATGCTTTGTGTCCCAATTTAATAGCCTGTAAATATACTTTATTATTTTTATTTTTTTTTTTTTTTTTTTTTTTTTTTTTTTTTTTTTTTTTTTTTTTTTTTTTTTTTTTTCTTTGTTTTTTTTTTTTTTTTTTTCTTTTT
>JALWCU010000174.1:5067-12234 GCA_027015275.1 Bacteroidales bacterium
ATTTAATAGCCTGTAAATATACTTTATTATTTTTATTTTTTTTTGCTTTTTCCATTTCGGCCTTGGCCATAAGATAATAAATATTCCCCAGCAACCGTGGATTTCCTTCTGACAAAGTAAGTGCTGTATCCAAATTAGCTATAGCAAGGTCATATTTTTGTAAGTCAATATAAGTCTGACCGATATTTCTATATGCGTAAACTATATTTCTGCTTCCAATTTTGTTAAAAAGATTCTTTGCCATTAAGGTATTAGTTAGCGCTTCCTCATGTCTACCCATAAGATTGAGAGTAAGAGCTATGTTGAGATATGTACGAGCCTGAATGTCCGTGCGATCTGATTCGTCTTCTATGTTTTTTGTATTATCAATTATCTTGTAAAAGTATTCTAATGAAGTCTCGTAATTACCTTGCTGCTTGTGTACCAATGCAATATTATTCATCAAAACTATAGAGCGAATAGTGTCATGAATGTATTTATCATTAATATTAAGTGCTTTTTGATAATAAATTAGTGCTGTATCAAGATTACCGATTTTTTTATTTACCAATCCCAAGTAATTATAAACTTCCTCTATATCAGCTTTGTTATTTTTGAGATAGGGTAAGGACTTTTTAAAATATTCTATTGCTTCGATATTATATGCGTTATTTTCATACCATTGCGCAATATAAAAATAAGCAAGGCCAGTGAGCGTATCTGATTTAAGCCTCCGTGCTATTTTCAGTTGTTTTTGAAGTACTTGTTTGGCTTCTACTTCGTCGCCGGCAAACTGTATAAGCGTAGAATATATATCGAATGCTGTTGTATCTGCTTTGGTTTTCTGAGCTATCTGAAGAGCCTTGTTATAATAAGCCACCGCACTATCTATCTGATTATTTTCAACAAAATCATTTGCTATGGACATATATATATCAAGTTTCCGCTGAAGGGGTGCATACTGAGCTGTTTTCTCAAGACTATCAAAATCAAGAGTATCGGATGGTAAACTCCAAAGATAATTAAAGAATACTATGCTAATTATTACTACAGATAATATTTTATTGCTCATATTTTTCCAAAAATTTTACAGTTCGTCAATAAATATACAAAATAAATGTAAGCAGACTTGAAAAAAAATCGAAAAAAAAAGAAATTACACAAATGTTTTTTTATCAAACAAATTTAAAACCAAATTAAAATGAAAAGGTTACTTTTTTTTGTTCTGCTCTATTTTTTGTCAATGGGCATGCTCTTTCCACAAATAGTGGTTACAGGGCAAGTAAAAGACACGGCAGGGCACCCTGTTACAGGGGGACACGTTTCTCTGTATTTTAAAAATTCAGGAGAGTATGCAGACACGGCCGTTGTCAACGGACATTATACGGTGATTATGCAGCGCCCTGGGAAAAATGATACTCTGACAGCCTCCTTTGATGGATGCACTAACTCACACTTTGTCCAGCAGTTTGTAGATATGGCTATGGATACTGTCATTATGCCTGATATTATTATTGACTGTAAGCCTGACATTATCGTTCCAGTGGAGGGATATGTTGTAGATACCTTGGGCCTGCCTCTTCCCATTGCCCAGGTAGTAACTTATGCATATCCGGATTTTGAGATGACAACAACTGATCCTAATGGTTCATTTGAGTTTAATGTGTATATGCCAACATTAGATGATTCTCTCTTGACTCTGCGAGTTTTGGATGCATGCGGAAATCCTATTTTCTATCATCTAACATTGCATTATCCAGATACAGCATTTGCTAATATCCAGGTACCATGCGGGCTAAAGCCAAAAATAAGAATTGATGGCAAAATAATAGACACTAAGAACAGAGGCTTGAGCAACATAGTTGTATGGGCTCAGGAAGGTCAGGATACTACCAAATACATGTGCGTAGCTGATAATGATTACAAATTTTTGATGGAGCTACCTATACCACCTGACAGCACCAATATTAATCTATGGGTAGATCAAGTTGATACGAACGAAAATCTAACGCAGGCAACGGCTACGGTAGTATTTAATGGACATGATTATCTCTATTCAACAACGATTCGTCTGGATAGCAATTCCGATCCTGTACAGATGGTCAACATTAATGGGAATGTGATGACGCCAAATGAGAGCTATGCTCCAGGAATACCAGTTGTCGCATGGTTCAAAAGTAATCCTTCGGTCCAAGGCAAATCAATATCAGACAGAAACGGGTACTACGAGATACATTTAGCAGCGTCTCCGCATAGGCAAGACACATTATTTGTCAAAGCAACAGATGCATGCGACAGTAATTACTATGAAAAAGAGGCATTCACATTTGGGCAGACAGATTATTACATTGACCTTTATGGAATAAACTGTCCTGGGAATCCACCATTAATTAATATTTCAGGTACTGTCAAAGATCGCAGCGGACACCCAGCTGCTGGAATTCTCGTTAGTGTCAAAGATATATCCGAAAGTGGCAACGAGACAGTAACGACAAAAGGCGAAGTTTCTAGTGATAATCCATTGCAATGCGTCACAAACCAATACGGTTATTATCATATAAGTTTTGATGCACCTTTACAACATCCGACTAATTATATGGTTTCAGCAGTAGATGCTTGCGAAAACCTGTACTCCAAACAAGTAATCTTCGATTATCCAAAGTTAGATTACGACAGTGTGGACTTAGTGGTCAGATGCAGTCAAGAAGATATGTACACCTGGGAAGGTTTTGTCAGAAGTAGTGATAGTACTCCATTACCAGGTGTAAGAATCATGGGCTATGTTGAAAAAGACTCTATGATGCAGATAGTTACAGTTACGGACAAAAATGGTCATTATATCTTCAGAGCTGGTGATCCATTGGATAGTTTGATAATAGTAAAAGTAGTTGACGGCTGTGGGAATGTGGTTAAAGATTCGGTTCACTTTTTCCCAAATAAATATCATTATGTCAAGGACTATATAATGAGTTGTCCTGGCCCAATGCCTGATTCTGTTATAAACTTTATAGGAACGATAACAGATAGCGCCGGACATCCGGCTGATAATCAAATAGTAAAAGTAGCAGTAATAGACACAACGAATCAAGACACAACATCGATGTTCACAATTACAGACCCAGCAGGTTTTTATTCTATATCATTACCAATACCCGAGAATAATAGCTTATTGATTGTTAGCCTTAATGATGACTGTCAGCACAACTACAAAGTAACTGATACATTTGACTTTACAAACTATGTGTATAAGAATGATTTTAAAATATCTTGTCTACCTTCGTTCACTAATATTCCGCCAAAATTAGCATTAGGCTATGACCCTGATTGGCAGGAATTTAATAAATTCACATTTTATCTAAAGGCCAAGAATATACCAGACTCATTGATTAAGGCTTATGTCTGGAAATTAGCATTTGACACTATAGCCACACCAGTGCCAACTATAACATACACATTCCCAGCAGAAGATACATGTTTTAATATTGGCGTTAAGATAATAACAGTAGATGGACGCGAAATGACATCACCTCTGCTTAATATATGCATACAAGACCCATTTAAGCAATTTCAAAAAGACTGTTACGCAGATTTCATGATTTCGAGAGTAAATTTAGCTCAAAACATCTTTGAGTTCATTCCATTTGTTCAGAGCAAAGAAGGCTATTTGCCCTCTGAGGCAACCTGGGACTTTGGAGATGGAAATACTATTACACTGACACCACCCGATACATTAGACAAACCAGTACAGCATCAGTATTTGACAAAGGGAAATTATACTGTCACCTATTCTATAACTTTCCAGGATACATCTAATAATCAGTGCTCTACACAATGGTCTAATCCAATATGGGTTGGTCATGACGTATGGTATCCAGACTCCTGTGCAGCAGTATTTTATGTTGTTCTGGACTCAACAAATTACAAGAAAGTCCACTTCGAGGACATTTCATATCCAGGCAATAATAGCAGCATCAATTACTATTATTGGGACTTTGGAGATGGAAACGTAGGCTACGCACCGAGTCCAACACATGAATATGACACAGCAGGGACGTATGACGTTACAATGCAAATAATTACAAGTAGTGGATGTACAGATCAGAGAGATGCAAAGATAAAGATTCAGAAAGGGTTAGAACCATTGTTCTTTTTCCCAGACACAGTATTTTATAAAGCTGGCAAGGGATATGGCGTTAAATTCCGTAATATCTCTAAGAAAAAGAGCGATAAATGGGGCTGGGACTTCGGTGATGCTGAGAAATCAACATTACAGACATCTTCAGATACAGTTGTTCACTACTATGCTGACACAGGTGGATATGTAGTTACATTGACAAACCTTGCTTCTGGCGCTGCAATAGCTATGTTTATCCATGTAGCTAGCTCGACAGAAGTTACCCCTGAATCTGTTTCTCTAATACCTGGCACACTCACACAAATACAGAACAATGAATATAAATTCGAACAAATCAAGGTCTATCCTAATCCTGCCACTGACAGGATAAATGTCATATTGCCGGAGCAAGCTGATCAAGTTAAGCTGGAAATTATTAATCTCAATGGCCAGATTATCAAGACAATTTATGCTTATGGTAGTAAGCAATTACAGATTGGTGTAAAGGATTTGCCGTCTGGCATTTATTTGCTGCGTTCTACCCACAACAACAAGTTCAGTATTAAACGATTCGTAAAGCGTTAGACAAGGAGTCAGATGTATATAAAAGCCCGTGGGTCTTGAGACCCACGGGCTTTTTGCATTATGAATATTAATTAGAGGCGATTAGCCTTTAATTTTAGTACATACCCATATCACCCATACCAGGTGCTGCTGGAGCAGCTGGCTGTTCTTTTTCAGGTTCATCTACTATGACTGCTTCTGTCGTGAGCAACAATCCTGCTATCGAACCAGCATTTTCGATTGCAATACGAGCAACCTTAGTTGGATCAATAACGCCACTCTTGAGTAAGTTTTCATACTCTCCTGTAGCAGCATTAAATCCAAAGTCATCTTTCTCTTCTTTAACCTTGTTGACAACAACGCTGCCTTCCCAACCGCCATTTTCTACTATCTGACGCAGAGGGGCTTCGAGAGCCTTACGTACTATGTCAATACCGAGTTTTTCATCTTCATTAGCTGGCTTAATTTCATCAAGTCTGTCTATTGCACGAATAAATGCAATGCCACCACCTGGGATAATTCCTTCTTCAACTGCTGCACGTGTAGCATTGAGAGCATCATCAGCACGGTCTTTCTTTTCCTTCATTTCTACTTCACTAGCAGCACCAACATAAAGAACAGCTACGCCACCGCTGAGCTTAGCAAGACGTTCCTCAAGTTTTTCACGTTCATAATCACTTGTAGCTTTGTCAATCTGAGCTTTGATCTGTTCTTTGCGAGCTTCGATCTTAGCTGCATCTCCGTGTCCATTGATAATTGTAGTATTGTCTTTGTCAACAACAATTTTGTCAGCTGTACCCAGCATGTCCATAGTTGTTTTCTCCAGAACCATGCCCTTCTCTTTGCTAACAACTATACCGTCGGTTAATATTGCGATGTCTTCGAGCATTTCTTTACGACGATCACCAAAGCCAGGAGCTTTAACAGCTGCTACTTTGAATCCAGGATTACGCAGACGGTTGAGAACGAGTGTTGCCAGAGCATCATCTGTAACATCCTCGGCAATAATCAACAGTGGACGACCTTCCTGAAGAACCATCTCCAGCAAAGACTTGATGTCCTTTATCGAAGAAATCTTTTCACTTGTGATAAAAATATATGGATTCTCATAAACAACTTCCATCTTCTCAGGGTCTGTGATAAAGTATGGAGAGATGTATCCACGGTCAAACTGCATACCTTCTACTTTCTCAACCGTTGTCTCAATGCCTTTAGCTTCCTCTATAGTAATAACACCGTGGAGCTTAACTGCTTTCATCGCATCAGCTATTGCCTGTGCAATTTCCTCATCGCCATTAGCAGAAATCAAAGCAACACTCTTGATCTTATCATAATCATCGCCTACTTCTTGGCTCATATCCTTGAGGTGTTCAACAACTTTGCGGATAGCTTTATCAATGCCGCGCTTGAGATCCATAGGATTTGCACCACCTGTAACATACTTAAGACCAGCATTATAAATAGCCTGCGCAAGTACTGTAGCAGTTGTTGTACCGTCACCGGCCTTGTCACCAGTCTTGCTGGCAACTTCTTTAACCAACTGAGCTCCAGTATTCATGTAATGCTCTGAGAATTCAATCTCCTTGGCAACAGTAACACCATCTTTAGTTATTTGTGGAGCTCCAAATTTCTTTTCTATGATAACATTACGTCCCTTAGGACCAAGAGTTACCTTTACAGTGTCAGCCAGTGCATCAACACCTTTTTTTAAATTTTCACGAGCTTCGAAATTGTATTTTATCTCTTTTGCCATATCTCTAAGTTTTTTGGGTTTTGGTTTTTAATATTTTATGAAGTTGAAAAATAATTATGGGAAAAATTAAACGACAGCTAACACGTCGTTTTGTTCGAGGATTAGATATTCCTCATCGTCCAGGACAATCTTGTTACCAGCATATTTCTGATAAATAACACGGTCGCCAACATTGACTTTGTATTGGTCATCTAATTTCCCAACTGCAATGACTTCCCCTTCCATGGATTTTTCCTTTGCAGTGTCCGGAAGGTAAAGACCCGCGGAAGTTTGCTCAGGCTCTTCGACTGGTTTGACAATCAAACGAGCCCCTAATGGTTTAATCTTAAATTCTGCCATAATCTTCGTTTTTTTAGTTCTGGCCTTTGTTTGTCATAATTTGTGCCAAAAATTAGCGTATATTTAGCAATCGATTGATAATAAGCATATTACCTATAGCTTCCTAAAAAATATCAAAAAAACAATACTGACATTATTTCACTATTCGAATAGAGATACTTAGCTATATATATGATAATTAAGGTATTATCAATAAAATGTCAATATGACAAGTTTTCAAAAATTTTTTTTATAAATTTATAAGTGTTAAATTTTCACAAACATAAAAAACAGGTAAAATGAAGAGAATCATAACTTTGAATGAATTTATTATTCAACGACAGGCAGACTTTCCTTATGCCAAAGGCGAGCTCTCGCGCCTGCTGACGCATATCGGACTGGCGGCAAAGGTGGTCAACAGGGAAGTTAATCAGGCTGG
>JALWCU010000175.1 GCA_027015275.1 Bacteroidales bacterium
CTGTTTGTGTTTTATATGTTATGGTTTCCAGAGCTGGTCTTGCTGACGAAGGATAATATGCCCACCGCGACCACCGTCTCCGCCGTCAGGACCACCCTTGGGAACATATTTCTCACGGCGAAAATGTATCACACCATCCCCGCCTTTACCAGATTTGAAGTAAATCTTTACGTAGTCAATGAAGTTAGATATACTTGGCATTTTTTAGTTAAAAATTTGAATATTTTGATATAAATGTTAAACTTTTTGATGTAATGTACGTATTTGTGAAAAGAGAATAATAAATTTGTATTAGATTTGTCATGTTACAAGTGGAATTAAAAATATTAATAATATGAAAAATTTTCCAAAAATACTGTTTCTTTTAAGTGTTTTTTATTTAACGAGTTGTGCACCGTCGCCCAAGAAAGCTAGCGAGTATAATAACATGTTGATACGCCAGCAACGAGCAGTGATTAGTAAAATGGACAATCTTATAGCTAGTTTTACGACTTATAATGCCCAGGATATGCAGCAGGCATATAATGATTTGATCAAGCAGATAAATCTTTCCTTAGATACTTTGAACAAGGTCAAAGCTTTTGACCGCAGTACAGATTTTCGTGATAAAACAATTGCTCTTTTGAAATTTTACAAGTCCATTACACAGAAAGATTTGAAAACTGTTATGCAGCTTCTATCCAAGCCAGAGAACGAATATACAAATCAGGATGCACTGCGAGTATCAGAGATTATGTCTCAGGTACATGACAAAATAGCCCAGGAAAATACTGCATTCAAGCAATATCAACAAAGCTTTGCAAAGAAATACCATCTGGCGCTCACTCTAAAGCAGTAAGCACAGAGGTGTATCAGTGCAAAAGCAAGTGCCGCAGAGCAATAGGTTCTGCGGCACTTGCTTTTCTGTATCCGATGTCCAATTACTGAGCCAAAAGCTCATTTAGTTCCTCCTTTGTCTTTGACACAGCAATAACATGCCTGTCTCCCCATGCATCATTTATTCTTGCTACTGGTATCCAGAATTTATTATATCTAACAAACTGAGCAGGAAAGGCAGCTTGTTCGCGAGTATAGCTATGATTCCACTGATTAGCAACTAATTCAAATTCAGGATGTGGCGCATTTTTCAGCGGATTATCCTCCTTATCCATTTTTCCGTCTTTGATAGCCATTATTTCATTATAAATAGCAATCATTGCCTGTATAAACCTGTCTAATTCTTGTTTTGATTCACTTTCCGTAGGCTCAACCATCAGACCACCCACGACAGGGAAGGAAACAGTAGGAGCATGAAAACCAAAGTCCATCAATCGCTTAGCTACATCTGTCTCGGTTATTCCCAGACTGTGTTTGAATGGACGAATATCTATGATTGCTTCATGGGCATTCCAACCTTTGTCGCCTTTATAAACGATTGGGAAATAAGGATCAAGCTGTTTGGCAACATAGTTGGCATTAAGCACAGCTATCTCTGTAGCGTGTTTGAGCCCAACTCCACCCATCATTTTGATATAAGCATAAGAAATGGTCAGAATCAACGGGCTACCATAAGGTGAAGCAGCCACAGCAGGTACGGCTTTTTCGCTGCGCCCAGTCTTTATTACGGGATGAGTAGGCAGATAAGGTCTAAGTTTTTCGACAACTCCAATAGGTCCAACGCCAGGTCCGCCTCCACCATGTGGTATAGCAAAAGTTTTGTGCAGATTCAAGTGTCCCACATCAGCACCGATATAAACAGGGTTTGTATAACCAATCATAGCATTTAGATTAGCTCCGTCCATATAAACAAGGCCTCCATACTGGTGGGTTATTTCGCACATCTGTTTTATTTTCTGTTCAAAAACTCCGTGTGTGGACGGATAAGTAACCATGAATCCGGCGAGCCGGTCTTTATTTGCCTCTGCTCTCTCTTTCAAGTGCTCGATATCAATATTACCATTTTCGTCGGTGCGGATAACTTCTACCTTCATGCCAGCCATGGCAGAGCTAGCAGGGTTGGTACCATGTGCAGATGCTGGTATGAGCATTACGTTTCGCTCAGGATGACCATGATCGATGTGATATGCGCGTATGACCATTAAGCCAGAGTATTCGCCAGCTGCACCAGAATTAGGCTGGAAACAAATATCAGAATATCCTGTGATTTCCATTAGCAGCCGCTTTAGCCCTTCAATTAGTTCCCTGTAGCCTTCTGCTTGATCCTGTGGAACAAAAGGATGAAGATCAGCCCAATGCGGGTCTGTCAGACTGAGCATGCTAACGGCAGAGTTGAGCTTCATTGTACAGGAGCCCAGTGGTATCATGCTGTGAGCTAAGCTAATATCCTTCCTTTCCAGGCGTTTTATATATCGCATCATCTCTGTCTCTGAGCGATATTTTTTAAATACGTCCTGCTGCATGAACTCATCCTGGCGCTCGAATTTGCTATCAAAGGTCTCGATGTCTTGTATGCTAAAAATTTTTTCTTTCAGCTCTTTGCCAGCAGCCTGTGCAAATATTTCGGCAAGTGTGTTTATATCTTCAATAGTCGTTATTTCGTCAACCGATATCCCAATATGTCTGCCATCTTCGAAATAATTCAGATTAACGCTATGTTTAAGTGCTATTTCCTTGATTTTTTCTTGGCTCAAGTCTGCTGGGAGTTCTATTTTTAGAGTATCAAAGTAATTTTTATTGACTTGTTTAAATCCCAAGGTTTTCACTGCTTGTTCCAGTGTTGCTGCCTTTGCATGCACTTTAAAGGCGATGTTTCTAAGTCCCTCGTAGCCATGATAGACAGCATAAAAGCCTGAAAGATTGGCCAATAGGGCCTGTGCTGTACAAATATTTGAAGTTGCTTTTTCGCGACGGATATGCTGCTCTCGTGTTTGTAAGGTCATTCTATAACCAGGGTTGCCAAAACGGTCCTTTGATATACCAATAATTCGGCCAGGCATCTTGCGTACATAAGCCATTTTTGTAGCAAAATATCCTGCATGTGGACCTCCATAAGACATTGGCAAACCAAATCTTTGTGTATTACCCAAAACAATATCTGCCCCCCATTGTCCTGGAGGTAATAAGATAGCGAGAGAAAGCAAGTCTGCTGCCACTGCTACAAGTGCTCCGTTATCATGGGCTTTCTGCGTAAAATCCTTATAATCAAATATTTCTCCGTCGCTATTCGGATATTGTACTAATGCCCCAAATACTGTCTGGTCGAATTCAAATTCTTTGAAATCATCTATGATTAGCTCGATTCCAAATGGTTTGGATCGCGTATTCAGGACAGCCAGAGTTTGTGGAAATATTTTTTCATCGACAAAGAGACGATTTGCTTTGGCTTTCTTGAGCTTGGCAGAGCGTAGATTGTACATCATTGACATTGCCTCTGCTGCTGCCGTTGCCTCGTCTAAGAGTGATGAGTTGGCTATTTCCATACCTGTAAGCTCAACGATTGCTGTCTGGAAGTTGAGTAAGGCTTCCATTCTACCCTGTGAAATCTCGGCCTGATAAGGTGTATATGATGTGTACCATACAGGATTTTCCAGAACATTACGCTGGATAACAGGTGGCATCATTGTGCCATAATATCCCAAGCCTATAAACGAACGATATAGTTTGTTCCTCTTGCCCATCTCTCTCAGATGCCCCAGTATTTCGTATTCACTCATCGGACTACCAAGAATAAGCGATTTTTTAAGATGGATATTCTCTGGAATTATTTGTTCCATCATTTCTTCGAGCGAGCCAAAACCCAGAAAAGAGAGCATTTCCTGAATCTCCTGGTCACTGGGACCAATATGACGGAAAACAAAATTATCATGCAGCATTTTTCGTAAAATTTATTTTTTAGGCAAAGTAAAAAATAGTTTTGCAAAAAAAAATGTATTTAATAATGCTTTTGGGCAATAAAGTTTAGCAATGATAATCAAGAATTTGTCGAAAAATTTTATTTTTAAAGGAAAAAAATAGTGTCTAAACGTTACAGCTTTAAGAATGATTATAGCGAAGGCGCTCATCATCAAATACTTAACTTACTCGAGAGTACTAATTATGAGCAGTTAGAGGGATATGGTCTCGATAGTTATTCTGAACGGGCGCGAATGTTACTTCAGCAGGAGCTGGAAGACGACAGTGTTGATATACATTTTGTTTCTGGTGGGACACAGGCCAATCTAATAGTTTTAGGATCTACTCTACGTCCCCATCATTCTATTGTGGCGGCTCAGACAGCCCATATCAACGTACACGAGGCAGGTGCCATAGAGCTTACTGGACACAAAATTAATTCTATTTTTTCTACTGATGGTAAAATAACGCCTGAACAGATACTACAAGTACTTGATTTTCATCCCAATGACGAGCACATGGTCAAGCCCAAAATAGTCTTTATTTCCAATTCAACTGAGCTTGGCACAATTTACACAAAACATGAATTGCAGGAACTGTCAAAACTCTGCAACGAGCATGGTTTATATTTATATTTAGACGGTGCTCGCTTAGGGACTGCCCTCACTGCCAACGGACAAGACTTGAAAATGAGTGATTTAACCTCTATTTTGGATGCTTTTTACATTGGCGGAACAAAGAATGGTGCACTGCTGGGCGAAGCAATAGTAATAACAAATCCAGAACTAAAAGAAGATTTTCGTTACTTTTTGAAACAGAGGGGCGCGCTATTGGCCAAAGGGAGATTACTAGGCATACAATTTTTAGGTTTATTCGAAGACGGACTTTATTACAAATTAGCACGCCACGCCAATGAGCTTGCTCAAAAATTAGCACAAGGAATAAAGGATCTGGGATACAGCATGTTTAGCGATTCACCTACAAATCAAATTTTCCCAATCTTCCCAGACCAGGTCATTGACCAATTGTGGAATGATTATGATTTTTATGTCTGGACACGACTGGATAATAATAAATCTGCTGTCAGGCTTGTTACATCGTGGGCCACACCAGAGAAATGTATAAATGAATTTTTGCAAAGCCTGAAAAAAATAACCCGGACATCACGTTGATACTCACAAAAAGCCCCGCTGAATCCAGTATCCAGCGGAGCTTGAAACTTAGTTATAATACGGAACTATTTATATTATAAGCATTGCATCCCCGTAGTTCCCAAAACGATAGCCTTTTTTTACTGCTTCTTCAT
The DNA here is from genome assembly GCA_027015275.1 of Bacteroidales bacterium. GTDB lineage: Bacteria > Bacteroidota > Bacteroidia > Bacteroidales > S143-33 > S143-33. The sequence continues at coordinate 5,138 of JALWCU010000175.1, forward strand.
AAGCTTTCATAGTCAGATTATAGCCGCAGAAAGAAGCTACTATCATTAGCATTGGAGTTTTGGGCAACTGGAAATTTGATATGAGCATTGTTGGAATTTTTATAGTGTAAGGAGGATAGATGAATTTATTCGTCCAGCCTTCAAAAGGTTCGATATGGGATGTTGTAGTAGTAGAAGTTTCTAATGCTTTCACAACTGTAGTACCTACAGCGCAAATTTGTTTCTTGTTATCTTTTGCCTGGTTTATTATTCTGGCTGTCTCTTCGGTTATCTGCATTTCTTCGGCGTCGAGTTTGTGTTTGTTCAGGTCTTCGACTTCTATGTTACGGTAATTACCCAGTCCAGCGTGCAGAGTTATTTCTGTGAATTTTACACCTACAAGTTCCAGCTTTTTAAGTGTGAGTTTTGAGAAATGCATGGCGGCAGAGGGTGCAATAATCGAACCTCTGACTTTTGCAAAAAGATGATTGTGTCGCTGAATATCTATTTTTTCAGGACTACGTCTGATATATGGCGGAAGAGGAATCTCTCCCAATTTATCCAAAAGTTTATGAAATGACTTATCATCACCATCATATAAAAATCGTATAGTCCTCCCCCGAGATGTGGTATTATCTATCACTTCAGCCACTAATCCGTCGTTGAAATATAGTTTGTTACCTATTCTAATTTTTCTGGCTGGGTTAACCAATACGTCCCAAAGTCTCTGCTTAGGGTTAAGCTCACGTAATAGAAAAACTTCTATGTCGGCGTCTGTTTTTTCCTTTTTACCTCTAAGTACTGATGGGAAAATGGTACTATTGTTGAAGACCATAACATCGTCCTCTGTGAAATACTCTATAATATCTTTGAATTTGCGGTGTCGTATTTTGCCTGTTTTTCTATCTACAACCATTAAACGGTCGCTATCAGGGTCTTCTGTTGGATAAGTAGCTATTAGTTCATCTGGAAGGTAATAATCAAACTGTGAAAGTTTCATAGCCTATTTTTTTAGTTTTAACTGTTCTATAATTTTTTGGAATTGGCTAATTGCCAAAGCATCTTCGACAGAATATTTGCCCACACGCGTGCGACGCAAAGAACTGAGATAAGCGCCACTATCAAGTTTTTTGCCCAGATCATAAGCAAAAGAACGTATATAAGTGCCTTTTGAGACAACCAATTTCACTGTAACTTCGTCAGGCAAAGATAATGATAAAATTTGAATTTTTTTATACTCAACTTCGACTGGTTCCAATTGAAAATCTTTGCCTTGACGAGCCAGGTCATAAGCCTTTTTCCCTTTGATTTTTTTTGCAGAATATTTAGGAGGTGTCTGAAACTGTTTACCCAGAAATGAGTAAATAGTCCTCTCGAGCATATCCTGTGTTAAATGCTCAGTTGGGTAATATGCATCTATCTCTGTCTCGGCATCGTAAGAAGGCGTCGTAGCCCCAAGGTGTATTATTGCAATATATTCTTTATCAAGTCCCTGGAGCTGCGATATTAATTTAGTCTTTTTTCCTGTAGCCAGAATAAGAAGTCCAGTAGCCATAGGATCCAAGGTGCCAGTATGTCCGACCTTTATACGCTGGCCATACAACTTTTTTATAAGATTACGTACTTTGGCTACTACATCAAACGAAGTCCATCCTTGTGGTTTGTCAATCAATAATATTTCGCCATTAATAAAATCGTAATTCATTACAGCTTAGTGTGTTAAGCCATAGAAAATAGCCAATGCAGCTACCACTAATGTATAAATAGCAAAGTAGCTTAGTTTACTCTTACGTACAATTTTTATCATAAATTTACAAGCAAAATAACCTGTAACAAAAGCAGTTATAAATCCAATCAAAAGCGCCCATGGACCGACAGCGGGATGTGGCGCTGACCAATCATACTGCATAATATCAACGACATTTGCACCGATAACAGGAATTATTACCATCAAAAAAGAGAATTTTGCTACTTCGTCTTTATCATTGCCTAACAATAGACCAGTAGATATAGTCATGCCCGAACGTGATATACCAGGAATGACAGCTATTGCCTGAGCAATGCCGATAATAAATGAATCCCAAAAACCGACAGGCCGTTTTTTGTCTTTGGCAACTAAGGTGAGCCCCAAGACAGCCGTAGTGATAAGTAGCATTATGCCTATGAATAGCACATTCCCAGTAAATAGTTTCTCTATAGGTTTTTCATATAAAAGCCCCACTATACCAGCAGGAATAGCAGAAATGAGCAATTTCACAATATATTTATTATCATCATCCCATTTGAGGGTGAATGGGGCTTTTAGCAATCTGACAATGTCTTGCCAGAAAACAACAATAATACTAAGCACAGTAGCACCATGCACCACGACTGTAAATGTCAGAGTAGGATCATGAATCCCAAGAATAGCCTTCCCCAACTCTAAGTGTCCACTACTACTAACAGGTAGAAATTCTGTAAGGCCCTGCAGAAAACCTAAAAGTAAAGCATCTAAACCATTCATATCGTAAAAAATTTTTTCGATTTACATAAAAAAACATCCACAGAGCTGGCTCTGTGGATGTTAATACGGATAAAAAATTTTTTTAATTGAAATTCTGTAGTTTGAAGAATCCTTCTCGCGGATTGATTGTCATGACAGGGATCTCATATCTATTTGCAATAATCTTTTGCTCATCAGCTCCAAACATGTAATCCAATGTCTTTGGATTACGTGTTGTGGTAATCATGATCATAGCTGCACCTATATTATTGGCGAATTCCACTGTTGATTCTGACAGATCATTTCCTTCAAGTTTTTTAATATCATAAGGTATGCCCTTTTCTTCCATAAAGTCAATGGCGACCTTGATATTACCATAAATACGTTTCTTTGCAATACGGTCTGGGTCTTCTACATAACAGAGATAAAATTTCGTATGGAATAATTTACTCAAGAAACTAACCCAAGTAAGCTTTTGCTTATTTTCAATCCGAAAGTCAACAGGTACAACAATTTCCTTGACTTGTTTCTCTGTATCTTTGGGTGGCGCTTGAACAACAATAAACGGAGCATTCGAACCAGTAATAACTTTCAGTGCCCAGCTACCCAACAACTTCTGTAGCCCTTTACGTCCGTGTGTACCCATCACAGCAAGTATAGCCTCTCGCTCATTGATCACATCTGTGATTGTAGTAAAGATATTCCCTGGCTTAACCAAAGCATGAATATTTACCTTTGCATCTTTTTTATATTCAGCAATTTTCTCATTAAGAAGTTTCTGAGCTTGTTCGACTTCCTTATCCTTTTTTACAATGTGAAGAAGGATAATATCTCTTTGGATAATGTTCCCATAATTAATGGCATGCAACAGGGCATATTCTGCCTTTTCGGTAAAATCCCAAGGAACAATGATTGGGTTGTTTGAGTCAGACATGGTATAAGATTTTTAATTCTTTTGCAAAACAAACATAACTGGCAAAGTGTAATAAACACGGACTGGATGGCCGTTGTTGTATCCCGGCTTAAATCGTGGTAGCGTCTTAACTACGCGTACAGCTTCAGAGTCAAGCAAAGGGTCAACACCACGAAGAACTTGAACATTTGAAACATTTCCTCTTTTGCCAACAACAAATTTAACAATAACCGTGCCTTCTATATCATTCTCTTGGGCTAATACTGGATACTGAATATGCTCTGCAATGTAACGGCGAAGAGCATTGATACCACCTGGAAATTCTGGCATTTTTTCAACTGATACAAAAATCTGATCATCTTCTTGATCTCCTTCATCAACTGGTACATCAACAAAATTGACAGCCTCTTGCTCTTGTGCCTCTACGTTAAAGTTGAAATCCTCATTGATTTTGGTATTGTTACTGACTATCTCCAAAACATCACTGACCTGCTGTTTTGGCGGAGGTGGTGGGGGCAATTTAATGTCTTGACGTGTAGCAACGACTTCCTCCTGCTCAAAATTTCCTTCCTGATTAGCAGCAATCTTTTCGACTTTTACATTGGCTTTCTTTATCTCAAAAAGACCATATACTAAAGCCAGCGAAAGTACTAATCCAACGAGGAAGAAAATAGTACGATAATTTTCTAAGTCTTGATTTGGATTCTTTTTAACTTCCATTTGTCCTGAATTTTAGAGTCTCTTTTTTGGTTATGTAAAATTAATATTTTAGAATCAAAATTACAAACAATAGCCAAACATACAAATCTTTTTCAAGTTTTTTAAAAACAATTTTTTGAGCTTACAGACCAAAATAAAAAAAAATATTTAACTTTGCACTCTGAAACAAATATTTAAAATAAAGAGTAATATGTACTTAACACCAGAAAAGAAAAAAGAAATTTTTGCTAAGTACGGTAAGTCAGAGAACGATTCAGGTTCACCAGAATCTCAGGTTGCTTTGCTTACCTTTAGGATTAATCACCTTAATGAGCACCTAAAGCAGCATAAACATGATTACCGTACACAGAGAGCATTGCTCAAATTAGTCGGTAAACGTAAACGCCTGCTCACTTATCTTAAGAATAATGATGTAGAACGTTACCGTACTCTTATCAAGGAGTTGAATCTGCGTAAATAAACGAGTTTCCTCTGTATCCAGGAAGAATTTTTTTTCTTATGATCTGAGGCTGCCCACAGAGGCAGCCTTGACTTTGTATTATTAACAACACTATATTATAAAAAAGGAATTATTATGAATGCTAATATCCCCCCAAAACCAATTGTAAAAAAAATTACACTTTTTGAAGACAAACCCGAGATTATTATAGAAACAGGCAAATTAGCCAAGCAAGCTCACGGCTCTGTAGTAGTAAGAATGGGTAAGACCATGCTGCTCGCAACAGTTGTATCAGCCAAAGAACCTCGTCCTGACGTAGATTTTTTGCCCTTGCAAGTAGAATATCAAGAGAAATTTTCATCTTATGGACGTTTCCCAGGCGGCTTTTTTAAACGAGAAGGCAAACCATCTGAGCATGAAATACTTGTAGCTCGATTGGTAGATCGTGCTCTACGTCCCCTCTTCCCTAAGGATTATCGTAATGACACTTTTGTTACCGTTCAATTAATATCTGCCGACAAAGAAGTAATACCAGATTCTCTGGCAGGTCTGGCAGCTTCATCAGCCCTTATGGCCTCAGATATACCATTCGACGGACCCATGGCAGAAGTGCGCATCTCACGCATTAACGGACAGTTTGTTATCAATCCTGGATTTGATGAAAACCAGCATGCTGATATTGATCTTATCGTAGGCGGCACACAAGAAAGCATAGTCATGGTAGAAGGCGAAATGAACGAAGTGTCAGAAGGTGAAATGCTTGAGGCAATCAAAACAGCTCATGAATATATCAAAGTACTGTGTAAAGCACAGAAGGAGCTGGAGCAGGAAGTAGGGGCCACTGAAAAAAGAGAATATCCACATGAGCCGCAAGATCCTGAATTTGAAAAATTTGTTTATGATTTTGCCCAAAATAAAATTTATCAGATAGCAAAGAGTTTTATTTCTGACAAACACAAGAGAAGTGATGAGTTTGATAAGATCAAGCAAGAGCTTATAGAATACGTTGAAAATGAAATGAACCTTGGCGACGAAGAGAAAGCAGAAAAATTGCTTATGGCTGAAAATTATTTCCATGATGTACTCAAACACGTGATTCGCGAGATGATTCTTGAGGAAGGAGTGCGTGTTGATGGACGTAAGCTTGATCAGGTCAGACCGATCTGGTGTGAAGTTGATTACCTGCCATCTGCTCATGGTTCTGCAATTTTTTCACGTGGGGAGACAATGTCCTTAACCACTGTAACACTTGGTTCAAAGCTGGATGAGCAGGTCGTTGACGAGGTCCTTATCCAGAGTCGCGAAAGATTTGTTTTGCATTATAATTTCCCGCCTTTTGCTACGGGAGACGCACGGCCTGTACGGGGTATATCTCGTCGTGAAATAGGTCATGGAAATCTTGCACATCGCGCGCTGAAAACAGTTATTCCATCCGAAGAAGAATGCCCATATACTATTCGCGTTGTCTCTGATATTCTAGAGTCCAATGGTTCATCCTCCATGGCTACTGTTTGTGCTGGGACTTTAGCACTGATGGACGCAGGCGTTAAGATAAAGAAACCTGTTTCTGGTATTGCTATGGGATTGGTAACCGACGCAGAGACAGGACGTTGGGCAGTTCTGACCGATATTCTTGGAGATGAAGACCATCTCGGTGATATGGACTTTAAGGTTACTGGTACTCGTGATGGACTAACAGCATGCCAGATGGATATTAAGATAGAAGGTTTGAACTACGAGATATTAGAAAAGGCCCTTGAACAGTCCAAAAAAGGACGTTTGTATATTCTGGATAAAATTCTGGAGACAATACCCGCTCCACGAGATAACTACAAACCTACGGCCCCAAGGATAGCACGACTCGAAATACCATCTGATATGATTGGCGCACTGATAGGCCCTGGCGGTAAAGTTATACAGAAATTACAGAACGATACTAATACAACCGTTGTCGTTGATTCGGATGACAATAAAGGCATTGTTACCATCACGGCAAACGAAGAAGAAGGTTTCCAGAAAGCTGTTGATTTTGTTAAGCGTTTTTCACAGCGCCCAGAAATAGGCCAAGTTTATACGGGTATTGTCAAAGAGATACATCAAAACTGGGCAATAGTAGAATTTATTCCTGGTGTAACTGGCTTGTTGCATAAGTCACAGATTGATTATAAATATGTTACTGATATTAACGAATATTTATCTGTTGGGGACGAAGTGAAAGTTAAATTGATTGATTACAACAAAGAAAAAGGAACTGTACGTTTGTCCATGAAGGCACTTATGCCGCGTCCAGAGGGATATGAAGAGCCTCATGAGCATAGAAGACATACATCTGACAGGCGCGGGGAACGCCGTCCATATAATAATCAGTCCAGGCATGGATACGACCAGGGACGGTCGAGAAGCAACGAAGACCATGAGTCAGAACAAGATGCATGATAAGCATAAATCATTATTTTAAAAACCTCGTGAGCTACATTGGCTCGCGAGGTTTTTGCTATACTAATATGCCTCTG
>JALWCU010000176.1 GCA_027015275.1 Bacteroidales bacterium
CTATTACTTGCGTGCACCACGGATAAAAGCCAAAATTACTGCATTTTACACACAAATAGACAACCGCACAAGAATACGTAGTTTTTATCACGATGGCTATCGTAACTTTGTGAATTATGTACTGACCAGTATCAATGAAGTGCATCAGGGTATAGAACTTGCTTTGCAGGCACATATTACAGATGCTCTCACTGCTTCTGGCGCAGCTTCACTTGGGTATTATTACTATAGCTCACGTCCACAAGTTACTATTACTGTGGATAATAGTTCAGAGGTACTGGCCAAAGATAAGGAAGTTTACATGAAAGGTTACCTTATACCAGGCACACCGCAGACAGCTGCAACAGCTGGACTCAAGTACAATGGCGCAAAATATTGGTTCGCTGGAATGAATGTTAATTATGTTAGTGATAATTATGTGGATATCAATCCTGAGCGCCGCACACCTGAAGCTGTAAAATATGTTATCCCAGGCTCGGATCAGTGGAATTCTATTCTCAATCAAGAGAAGTTGCCAAGCGGTTATACTCTGGACGCATATTTTGGCAAATCATTCAAAATCAAACATACTTTTATTTACTTAAATGTGTCTGTCAATAATATCCTTAACAACACAAACATCAAAACAGGTGGCTTTGAGCAACTGCGCTTTGATATGAAAACCCATGATCCTGAGCGCTTTCCTGCTAAGTATTATTACTATTATGGTCGCCAATATTTCATTAATGTTCGAGTACGCATATAACACAAAATCTTTAACCCAAAAATAATTTAACTATGAAAACAATAATCAAAACATTAACACTAAGCATTTTAGTATTGAGCATATTCTTAGGTGGCTGTGTGAAACAAAAATTCGATGTACCACCATCCAACTGCGATTCTCTCTCGCAGATTGTTGTTAATACGACTATCAAGCAGTTAAAGGCAATGATGCCATCTTATCCAGATACACTCAAGATAACAGGCGATGTTGTAATCTCTGGATACGTAATTTCAAATGACAAATATGGCAACTTTTACAAAGAGCTTGTCATCGAAGACTCAACAGCTGGCATAAGCATATCCTTAGATGCTTCGTACCTTTACACAACTTATCCTGTAGGACAAAAAGTGATTGTTTATTGCAAAGGCCTATATCTGGGGCGCACGAGTGGCGTCATAAAACTTGGCTCTACTTATCAGGACGCAGGTGTTACACGATTCGGA
>JALWCU010000177.1 GCA_027015275.1 Bacteroidales bacterium
GTTCCAGGGCGCCTGAATGTTGATATTCATCCCGCAGCGGCAGCCTTTGCGATGGAGTGACAAAAAATGGCTTGATGTTAACATGAATTTGTTATCAAAGGGCTGGAATCCTCGTAATATTGCCATGAAAATCTGATTTCTGACTCCACAGCAGGGAAAAATCTGCTAAAAACGGCACGAATCATGAACTAACAATTGTAATTGATGAGAAGGTTCGTAGTGGATGAAAGTTATCAGCATAATCATTACCTGGATGACGGAGAAGCTCGATGAAAAAATTTATTTTGCTCCTATCAGCCGCAATCTTTATTACAGTAAGCTCTGCTGGTTTTGCATGAGGCCCGGAGGAAAGCCAGAGTACTGGTTCCAGTACTCCAGAGAGATCTATTCTTCATAAGGTCAAGGCACAGAGGGCAGAATCGCAATCCATGGACTATGGCAAGCATGGCAGGGGAGGACTCCCAGGAAAAACAGTGCAGCCGGAAAGGCATGACTACACACCGCCGTCATCTGAAAAGCCACAGGAAACTACCGGTTCCAGGGCTGATGTTGCACCAAAACAGATTATCCACAGAAAACCGGCCTCATGTGATGGCCAGGCCGGGTTCTGCCTCGTCAGTTTTTGATCTTTGCAGGGGCGTTTCCCTGTTAAGCCAGGGCTGCTAAGATCTAAAATGAAACGCCAACCATACTGTATCTTCTTCCTCAGGGGGCCATTCCACCCTGTGCCTTGCATGGGCAGGGATTAAGTAACTTCTCAATAAATCAGGGCTAATGATTTTGGTTTACTTTCAGCTCAGTAAAAGCTTGTTTACCACGAAGTTCACGAAGACCATGAAGTGATACTAATATAAATTCTTCGTGTCCTTCGTGAACTTCGTGGTTATCTAATGTAAATGCTGTTTTTCTCCTCAAATTTGAGAACAGCCTCACCTTTCAGCAACAAGACCCATTCCTCCATATCCTGGTCATACCACTGTCCTTCAGGAGTAATATGCCCCTTGGAAACTATCCTCTCCAGCCTGAATACCCGGCCATTGGCAATTTCCTGGAAAAATTCTTCTGGTAAATCCTCAGATATCTCTTGAAAGATGTTGCATAGTTCCATGTTTTTACGATGAATTATACTATCTTGACATAGGTAAATTTTGCTACCGGGGATTAAGCTGTACAAAAGAAAGAGAGTATTGAAAACATGGTCGGGGCGG
>JALWCU010000178.1 GCA_027015275.1 Bacteroidales bacterium
GGACACAAGAATTAGGGGATGTTTCGACCTTTATCAAAATTGTTTTATTCACAATGTCATTGAATTTCTTTATTTGTTCATAAAACAGCTTCGATGATAATAGATTGATAAACTGAGCTTTTTCTCTTTAATTTGAAAAAACCGTGTATATTAAAAAATCACTACCTCTTCATTAACCACCATCCGCCGATTACCATTCTCTATCCACTACTCACTAACCACAAGTCACTAATCACCGGCAACTAATTTCCAAGCACTAAAACTATACTGGTTTGAGTTCCGGTGCTTTTAAATCTTGAATAAAAGGTGGTTTTATGGTATTGGTAGAAAGCATAAACAGATGTAAGGAGGCGTTTATGAAAAAAAACTTAAAGACAAACAAAAAGGGTTTTACGCTTATAGAGCTGCTTGTTGTGATGATAATTATAGGTTTGCTTGCATCGTTGGTTGCGCCGAAACTGTTTAATAAACTCGCCTCATCCAAACAAAAGACGGCTAAAGCTCAGATAGAGATGATAGGCACGGCTCTTGATGCATTCAGACTTGATGTCGGAAGATATCCCACAACATCAGAAGGATTGTCCGTTTTATGGAAAAACCCCGGGAATATTAAAAATTGGGACGGTCCTTACTTACCAAAACCAATAAAAGCAGACCCTTGGGGTAATCCTTATGTTTATAAGTCTCCCGGAGAACACGGACCCTATGATTTATATTCATTGGGAGCCGACGGAAAACCGGGCGGAACAGGCGAGAATAAAGATATAACAAGTTGGGAGTAGTATGAAATCACCCCAAAAACTCATAGGAGAAATACTCCTTTATAAAAAGTTCTGCACGCAAGAAGATATTGACAAAGCTCTGGAAATACAAAAAACATACGGGCAGGATATAAGAATCGGAAGAGTTTTGATAAATATGGGGGCTATCACAGAGGAGCAGCTTTTAGAAGCATTAGCCTATCAATTTGGCATTGATTATGTTTCTTCAACAGACGATTTTTCTGTTGTGGATATTGGAATTAACCCTCAAATTCTTATAAACAGTAAAGTGTATCCCGTTGAAGCCACTGAGGAGTACATAACCGTATTAACCGACAATCCTTTGAACCTTGAAATATTTGCCTTTATAGAAAGCATAACGCACAAAAAAGTGAAGGTGCTGCTTACAACAGAAAATAATCTCGATCAAATTAGCGGTAAGCTGAAAGACAGTATAACGGTAGATACGGACAGCGATATAATTGATATAGACGAAGAGGTCGATAAATTAAAAGAGCTGGCGTCAGAAGCTCCCGTTATCAAACTGGTCAATTCAATATTTTCCAAAGCCGTTGATACGCAGGCTACGGATATTCACTTTGAGTCTTTAAAAAGCAGAATGAGGGTTAGGCTGCGTATAGACGGTATTTTAAGAACCATAGACTATATACCCAACAACCTGAAACTGGCAACAATAGCGAGATTGAAGCTTTTATCAGGTATGAACATAGCAGAAAGCAGACTTGCTCAAGACGGAAGAATATCCATAAAGATAGCCGGTAAAAGCATCGATATTAGAGCATCGTCTCTACCGACTCAATACGGTGAGAGCTTTGTGCTTAGAATGCTTCTTGAAGAACACACAACATACGCTTTGGATAGGTTGGGTTTTTATGATGACCAGGTCAGTGTTATTAAAGATATAGTGTCAAAACCAAACGGTATATTCTTAACCACAGGACCGACAGGAAGCGGTAAAACAACGACTTTATACTCAATACTTTCTGAATTAAATTCCGATGATGTAAAAATAGTAACCGTTGAAGACCCTATAGAGTACGAGCTTGCCGGAATTAACCAGGTGCAGGTGAAGCCTGAAATAGGGAGAACGTTCGCCAGCGCACTGAGAAATATACTAAGGCAGGACCCCGATATTATAATGGTTGGAGAAATCAGAGACCTCGAAACAGCCCAAATGGCAATACAGGCTTCCTTAACCGGGCATCTTGTTTTATCGACATTACATACGAATTCGGCTTTGGCTTCTGTTACAAGACTGATAGATATGGGTGTGGAGTGGTTTCTGATTAAGGCTTCCGTCATAGGTTTAATGGCGCAAAGGCTGGTAAGGACGGTTTGTCCTTATTGTGCCGAGGAGATACAGCTTCAAAAGGAAATTATCAAAGCATACAATCTCGAAAAACTTGCCGAAGATTTTGGTCTTAAAAAAATCACACCTAAAAAAGGCAAGGGCTGTAAGCGGTGCAACTATACTGGCTATAAGGGAAGAACGGTTATCACGGAGGTTGCCCCCTTTGATTTAAAGCTGCAAAAAAGGTTTGATGAAGATAAAAATTTTAACGATATGCACGCTTTGGGATACAGAACGATGCTGGAAGACGGACTGCTCAAAGTTTTGGACGGAACAACATCTTTGGAAGAAGTGCTAAGGGTTATATAGGATATGATTCTCCAGTATAAGGGTATAACAAAAAGCGGCGAGAAGATAACCGGTGAATTTTTGGGAACGAAAGAGGAGCTTATCAAGTCGCTTCAAAAAGAGGGTATTCTGCTTATTTCAGCCACCCAAAACAAAAGAAAGCTGAAAGGCGGAAAATATACCCTCACGGATTTTTCCTCCGATATCGAGGAGCTATCTTATTTAGTTGCTTCCGGGCTTCAGATTAACAAAGCCATATCAACTTTAATAAAAAACCTCAAGAAAAAAACCTCTATCGATTTATGGGAGGATGTTTTAAGTGAAATTCGTAAGGGCAAGCAGCTTTCCATAGCTATAAAAAAAGCCCTTGAAAAACACAATATCAAGATAGGAGATTTCTATATAAACATTATTTCCGTAGGGGAAGAGGTCGGCAATATACAGGATTCTTTAAAAGATGTCAGCAGGCATCTTCAGTTCAAAACAGGCATTATAAAAGATACAATATCGGCACTAACTTATCCTGCTTTTTTGATATTCGTAAGTATAGCAGCCATATTTTTCATAGCCTATTTCATCCTGCCGAGATTTGCAACAATCTTTACGCCGAAGGATTTGCAGCACGTTCCCGCCCTGTCCAGAACATTCATACAGTTCGGTCAATTCGTGCACAACAATGCCGGAGCGGTTCTGTTTTCTTTTTTTATGTTCATAGCTTTGATATTTATTGCTTTTAGTAATGATAAACTAAGGGGGGTAATTATCGAGGCTTCTCAAAAATTGCCTTTTATACGAGACATTGCCCTTGAGATTCATATTGCAAACATATGTTCTTCCATAGGGGTTATGCTAAAAGGCGGGGTTGATGTTGCAAAAGCTATTAGACTTGCAGGCAAAATTGTTTCTCACAAAAACCTAAAAAATATTATGCAGGAAACAGCCGACGGATTAAGGAAAGGCTTAAAAATTAGCGATGTTTGGTCAAAATACAATATAATTCCCGATGATGTTATATCTCTTGTAGCTGTCGGTGAAAGCTCCGCTACCCTACCCGAGGTGTTTGATAAATTAGGCAACAGACATCTCGATAATTTTAAGACAAAGGTTGCAAAGGCTATGACATTTTTGGAGCCTGCAATGATAGTTGTTTTGGGGGTTTTTATAGGCATAATAGTTGTATCCATAATGCTTGCTGTTTTGAGTTTGACAAATGTTTCGTAAAAGCGGTTTTACTTTGATTGAAATTCTTGTTGTTATACTGCTTATAGCCATAGTTTCTGCTGTTGTGGCTCCCGTTGCGTATAAAAGCGTTGATAAATTTGACAATCTATTGAATAAAGCGAAAAAATCCGACATTAGCAAGTATGTTTCTTATCTTTCCTTCATTACGGATAC
>JALWCU010000179.1 GCA_027015275.1 Bacteroidales bacterium
AAGGCCTTGAAGATCTCTTCGGGGCTGTAGCCAACCTCTAGCAACTCTTCAAAGACATTGTAGTCAACGTCATCAAACACATGAGACGCTATTTCGGCGTAGTCGTCGATCATGCCGTTGTACTTAGTATACTCTAAGGCCCAGTCGATTATACTGTTGACCCAATCGATTGTATCAAGGTGCACGCTATAGTCAGGCTCCTTATCCTGAAGGTTCTTGTATTTCTTCTTTAGTTCATTGAGAGTGCTGATCCACCCTTTGCACCTGGTATTAGTACAGTCATAGCTGGTACACGGCTCGTAGCTCTCCCTCCCTATCTCGTCCGCCAGTTCCTTGGCCAATTCTATGGCAACAGACGCTGGCACTATGGCTTCGGCATTGAGAGTGTCGGTAGTCATTACTAGTTGAGTGCTTAACGGCGGATTTGGTACTTCCTTGGCGTAGTGTATTTCGCATACGTGAACAAGCTTCACGAGAGGTTCCTGAGTCTGAACCTGAGCCTTTTGCCCTACCACGCGCCTCACCCGTGTCATACCTAGTCACTTGAGTTAATAAGCTTTACGGCGCCATTTCTATGCAACATAGAGCTGGGCGCTATAGCATATTATAATATAATGCATTAGCCCTCTGACCGTGCGGTCAGCAGGACTGGGGGCATAATACATTATTATAATATGAGTATACGGCGCTCCGAGTGTTAAATCGTCAAGTAAATCTCTATCTTCCATCCTGAATCAGGATAAATACCTTGTGCATACTAGCCCTACTGGAGAATGTGCACATGATAGCTTATAATGCGTATTACCAGGATGAAGGCTAATGGCGAGAGCACAATGATCAGGTGTATTACACTTGTATTACAGGACGTTTTTCATGACGTAGGGAATGTTTGTCGATGGAGAGAATGGCAGGCGTGCGGGCCCGTGCATTCTGCCCTTAATTGGGGCCCCAAAGAATAAAAAATCACGAATCCTCTACCTAGAGTTTCGCGCGCAGACGCTCCAGCTGTCGGATCTTGACGTATAATAGGGGACGCGCAGGCGCGCGGATGCGCGCATGAAGGAAAGAAATGAAAGAAAGACAGGATATAACGGGAAAGGAAAGAAAGAAGAAAAGAAAGAGCAGGAAAGAGAGAAGAAAGAAGAGCAGGATAGGGAATAATAAGAAAAAGGGTCCCTAAAGGGTAAATTAAATCAAAATAAAGAGAAGGGCTAGATTACCTGTCCCTTCACATTATAATTGTATTGGGTGACCAGCGGGTCATATTCGTCGTATTCGTATTTATCGCCGTTAATGTGGTACACCATGTAGTTGTAATCCGTACTATAATCACTGACGCGAACCAATATTGGCTCATCCCTTTCAAGCATGTCCTTTGGAATTTGGCTGAAACTGATAGCCATGTCCATTGCCTTCTTCAGTGCATCTTCTGGGCCTAGTGCCCTAGATATCATCTCAAAAAACGGGGTAGAGAGGTTGCAGGGCCTGAACATAGCAACGTAGTACATCCTGCCCGCCACCACGCGCCTCACCCGTGCCACATATTGACTTTAGTGTTAATAAGTTTTTCGGCAACAATTCTATATGAAATAGAAACTGAGGAATGAGTGAATGCTTGACGCAAACACACAGATTCAAGCTCACGTGCAAATAAAATATGAAAAAGAAAGACAGGATAGAGAAATACATCAAGGAGAAGGCAGAGGAGAGGGAGAGACTTGAAGAGCAAAGAAAGAAGAAAGGAACAGGATAATAACAAAAGAAAGAGAAATGGGGTGCAAAGACTAGCGTACCTTGCGCTTCCAACAGCTGTGACCTATTTCCTCTAGGAATCTCTGGATGATGATGTAGTCGTCGCGAATATAGCAAAACTCTCTAAGTACATCCTCTTCATATATGTACTTTCTGAATGCATTAAATATTTCCCTAGGCGTGTATCCATACTCGAGCAAGTCTTCTATGAATTCATAGTCGACGTCGCCAAGCACCTTTACCACTATTTCTGCATAGTCGTCAAGCATCTCGTGTTCTTTTGTATACTTTAGTGCCCATCTTATCAGTTCTCCTAGAATGTATTCATCGTCTAAGCTTACTTCATAATCAGCCAGTTCATCTTGTAAGTCGCTGTACTTCTCTTTAAGCCTATTAAGAATGCTTATCCACATCTTGCACTTAGCAGACTGACATTTAACAGACGTGCACGGATTGCGGTATTCATTATTTTTTTCATTGGCAAGTAACTTTGCAAGCTTAATAGCTTCTCGCGCCGGCACTACTACTTCAGCTGAGAGAACTGTATTGTTCTTCGTTAAACACATGTGTGAGACCCTAACGAGGGGCTCCTCAACCTTAGCCTCAACCTTCGCACCCGCCACCGCGCCTCACCACGATCTCTATGATCCTTTGGGTTAATAAGTTTTTCGGCAACAATTCTATGTAGCAGAACAAAAGAAAAGGGGTCACCAAGGACTAATTAGTGCGAACTCGTCGTCATCATCGTAGACATACTCGTCGTCATACTCGCCCCTGCACCTATCTCTTATATAGTTCCTAATGCAACGCTCAAGTTCCAGTTCAATTCGAGGGCCAAATTTGAACTGATGCAGATAGAATGACTTTGGAGGCTCTCTTTGCGCAATGAAGAACTGGCGCGCACATGGAGCGAACAGAGCAAGCGTGTTCATGGAACACGGCGAACGGTAGAACGAGTGTGTTGTGGGCATTGCTACGGCCCTCATTACATTGAATATCAGCGCTGGTATCATTTGTATGTTGTATACGCGCTGTATCGTTCCTAAGCACATCTCGCCGCCTTCGCTGAAATTGCCGTGCTTTAATTGAAGTGACCCCACTTTTACGATGGGCAGGCCTTTGCCAGCCGAGACAATAAGCCTTTCTCCGGTGATGTTCGCTTTAATCTTCAAGCCATTGAATTGGACGCTTCCAGCATATCCCTTTGGTACTAAGAACTCATTTGAGTTGAAGTACACTACGGCAAGCAATGGTGTAGTAACATCGAACCGTACAATCGCTTGGTGATACCCCCCGAATCCGTCCTTCAACAATTCAACAGTTACTGTTCCATTAACAAGTATGTCGTTTATCGTAAATTGTATAATATCCTTGCGATCAGATATCCGCGATCTGTACGCTATTCTTATCGGATCAAATATTTCGCCTTCCTTCTCGATGATAGACACAGAGCCCGGGTGCATTTGCCTAAGCCTTCTTTGAAGACGGCTTAGTGTATCCTCAATTGCTTCGGCCATACCAACGTTGGCCAAGTTGCTCATTTCAAAATACTTATTTAAACTATGTACACCAACCACAATCTCACCTCATATCACAATTCCTTTTGATTTGTACAGAAGGTACTGCCTTTGCTTGTCAAAAATGAATGGACCTAACCTCATCTTCTTTACGTCGGTGCCTTCACTGGAACTGATGTACGCTATCGCAAGACGTATGGTGTCGGCAACTAGGAATGCTGGCAAGCCTATTGATTGCCCCTCAGCGTAGTCAGCCGAGTTCTCTATGTCCTGGTCTCGAACTTCTGGTACCGCTTCAGGACGGTAAAGCTCGACGTAGCCATGTATATTCGGTAGCTCTATGTTGTAGTGACCTTGGACTAGAACGATGTTGTCGTACTTCTGCCCCAGTTGCTTTATGCTCTTTTTGATCCACAGTTGGAACTTTGGCGAATCCGTTGCCTCGATGACGAATACGTTGTTACTCCTAGCCTCCGACTCTATCAATGATAGGTGGTTATCGACGAAGGCATCTGGTACAACAACAA
>JALWCU010000180.1 GCA_027015275.1 Bacteroidales bacterium
CCTTATATCCGTGAGGTTTTTTAATTTCGCCTATCTGAATAGCATTATCAGGATTGAGGTTCTTTTTTGCCTCACGAAATTTCATTTTACTCTTGTGCTTTTTCTTCTGTCTGTTCGTTTGATTCAGCAGTTGTTTCTTCTCCCTTTTCTTCTTGTGCTTGCTCAGCTTCTTCTTGTGCTTTGTCTGCAAATTTCTTAGCTATTTCTTCTGCGCGTTTCTGAGCAATTTTCTTTTCTTCTTCGATAATCTTAGAGATTTTTTCTTTTTCCTGCTGTTTTGCTTTTTCTCTGAGCTGTCTGAGCTTTTCATCTTTTTGTTTCTTCCACTCATTGAATTTAGCGTAAGCTTGTTCTTCTGTCAGAGCTCCTTTCTTAACGCCACGAAGTAAGTGGAAAAGATACAGTGCTCCAGACTTACGTAGCAGAGTACGTGCAGTTTCTGTTGGCTGTGCACCTACAGAGAGCCAATAAACAGCGCGATCAACATTAATCTGAATAGTCTCTGGATAAGTGTTTGGGTCATAAACGCCCAACTTCTCAATGTGCTTGCCGTCACGCGGCGCACGACTGTTGGCTACTACAATAGAGTAACTAGCGTAGTGCCTGCGACCCCTACGGGCCAATCTGATCTTTACTGGCATACTTCTTTTCTAATTTTCTGGTTTTATTTGTTTCAAAGCACGGCAAAGATAAAATTATTATCTTTAATGCCAAAGCTTAGCTTGCATATTTTAATAATTTTTTGGGCATATTGCTCTCATTTTTAACAACAAAAAGGTGCATTATGAAAAAATACTTTTTCCTTTGGGCTATATTATTTTTTGCTGTCGCAATGCAGGCACAGCGTTTTACAGATTCACTGTTTACTGGCCAGCTACGGGAATATCTCAAGCCATTTATTACGTCTAAGCAGCAGGAGCAAACTGTGGCAACTTATATTGCATTTTGGCAGGCAGATTTGAGCGATGATCACGCAGTGCTTGTTGATTTATTCAACAGTTTTTCGAAAACTCATTTGCCTGTCAAATATATTTTGACATATATTGACAATTCCAATCGATTGTTAGACAGTAGCAAGCATGATTTACTCTTGCAGTGGTCCACTCAGCTGTTATCAGAAGCGAAAACCAGCCGTACATTAGGGCCCATTACCAGAAATATAGAATATGTGAATTCTCTGCTAACAACCAGTAGGATAAGTCCCCAAAAGGACCTCGGTATTATAATAGATGGTGATTACGACTTTAGCCTAAGCAAAGACGGAAGTTTTGTTTTTAGGACATTGGCACCAGTTAACTTAAAAATTTTTCTCCAAAGAGATACATTGATAATACACGGAACAACAGGCAATTATAATACGTCAACACATGTCTGGAATGGAATGACAGGTACTATTTTCTGGGACCGTTTCCAGGGTATTAATCAAAAGGCGTTTGCTAAATTTGGCAAATATTCCCTGAACACATCAAAGAAAGCGTTTGAAATACCTAATGTGTCTTTTTCTATGGACTACAAGACAGTCAAAATGACTGGGCTAAAAGGCAAGTTAATAATGCAGTTTTCTTATTCACCAGCCGCACAGCTAAAAAACCCTAAATTTATGCTTTACAAAGACATAACATACAAAGGCATAGTACCGAAGAGCGTTTTCAAGGGTAAAATAATTGTTGAGGGCAAAAGCTTTTATCTGGACGGTTCAATGAATTTTTTCTTGGGCAAGAGACAGATAATATCGACACAGGCTCAGCGGTATCTTATAACGCCCAAACTTCTGCATGCGTCAAAAGTTGCGTTTAAGTTGTTCCTGACGCCTGACGAAACTGTCTATCATCCGCAGGTGGATATGCTCATTTTGTATGATTCTGCCTCTATTCAGGCTAATTATCCATATTTGGCTAATAAAGTTTTGAGCCATGATCGTCCCTGTATCTTGAGTTTTATCCGTACATCAGACTCTTATGGTAGTCAGCCGTTTCATGACGATTTTCATCAGGTCAATGCTTATACAGCTGAAATGTTGTGGACTTTTGATAGTTCGGTATATTTTGTCAATACACGCAATCGTCTGGAAGACACGAGTTATTTTGAATCATATTCTTATTATGATCCACAGGAAATTTCAAGATTTTATGATGCACAAGGAGATAATTATGCCAAACTCTTGTATTCTTACTTACGGAAGAGTTATTTCCCTGACAGTATAGGTCTGGAGGATTTCACGAGTTATCTTCTTTCCTTGGGGATAAAAACGGACGACAGACGAGTTTTTGGGTATTTGGACATGATGGTGCAGCAGGGGTGGCTGCGGATGACATATTCAAGCGATTTGTCAAATGTTATGTTATATGATTTTAGCAAACAGTTTTACCATACCATACGTGCGAGCATGCGTGGGTATTTTGTCCGTGATACAGCCAAGCTTCATGAATATACTGATGATTTTGATAGGATACGCATTTACTCTGTAGCAAAGGCAGATACTGTTTTATTTGCTAGTTCCATAGGCAATTTTGCTATCCGTGGGGCTGGTATTAACGCGATTCTCAACCTGTCAAATAATAAGTTGAATATCATCAATCCAAAGCCGTTTTATATCTCGCCTGTGCGCAAAGTGCTTGTTTGTACCAGAAAGCTTACAATACTCAAAGATTTTGATTTGCGTTTTGACGGTATGATAAAGGCAGGACTAGTCAGGATGAAAGGCAAAAATTTTGTCTATCATTCAGATAGTTTCAATATATCCTTGGGAACTGTAAAGGACATGAAATTAAATTTTTACCGTCCTGTTGATTCGGTTTACATGAATTCGATCATAACAGACAAAGGTGATACGCTGGATATTTATAGATATAAATACTCGTTGGATTCGAGCATTTCTGTTTTGCACAATTTTAGTGGTATTTTGCGAATAGACTATCCTGACAATAAAAGTGGACTATTGGCAAAGGAAGATGATGGTTTCCCGAGCCTTGAGACCACGACAGAGTCCAAGATTTATTATCCTAAAGCAAAAAAAGTTGATACTGCGAATTTTTATTTTGAAGATTATCCTTTTCGCCTGGATAATCTGTTGTTCTTGACAAAAGATAAAATATCTATGACTGGTACATTCCATTCCTCTATTTTGGCGGATCTGGATAGTATAACACTCACTGTCCAACCAGACAAGTCCCTCGGTTTTAGAACAGTAGATACCACTAAAGGCTTTAAGATTTTTGGCGTTGCTACTCTTGTTGGTAGTATGAGTTTGGATTCCAAGGGATTACACTCACTTTCGCATCTGAAATTCCTGAGTACTTATGCCTGGGGTAATTTTGACTTATCGCCAGATACTTTGCTTGGCACAACAGATACACTTGTGATGTATCCTGTGGACAGAGAGCTAAAAAAGAAACAGCATTACCCGAGTGAGTATCCTGCAATAGTTTATAATTATGAGGCTGATATTAAATTGCAGAAAAACAAAGATTCTACCGAAACAATGATTGTAAAGCAGAAGGATAAGCAACCATTGCAGATATATCCTAACTTTCTCAGGGGAGAGAAAAGAGCATATCTGGATAGTGCACGACTGGAAATTGGTTATGACGGAGTCAAAGCGTCAGGCATAATGGATTTTGTTGATGCTCAGATACATTCCAATAATTATATTATGAATTATGATAATTTCTCGTCAGACACATGTAGGTTTGTTCTCAAGGATAGCACATTTACCCAAACCTTGTTCAACACATCTAATGTCAGTTGCTACATGGATCTGCCCACGCAGATAGGTACCTTTGTGTCTAATACAATGGACAATTACGTAGAATTCCCACGTAACAGATATATTGTATATTCTGACCATTTTCAGTGGAAAATCAATGAAGGGCTAATAGATATTGGCGGAAATCTGGATGATCCACGATACATGGTTGTTGGCTCACAACAGCAAAGAGATTCACTTATACAGGTAGCTGGTCGTAATCCCAAGTATATCCGTCTCAGTGGTACCAGATTGGTTTCAATGCTCAAGAAAAATCCGGTTAATTTCTCTGCTTCTAGGACAACCTTTATTCCACGTCAAAGTATTCTGGTCGCTTATGATGTTCCATATTTGCAGATAGCTGATGCACAGATATATTCACCACAACCTATAGTTATTAGAATTGCAGGGGATATTGATACTATTCGAAGTGCCAGAATAATAGTTGGTAAATGGCAGCATAAGATTTTTGATGCTACAGTCAAAGTAAAGGATAGTTTGCAGTATCAAGCCCAAGGTTACTACACTTATCCGCCTGATCAAAAGATTTTCTTTTCACCAATTACTGTTATAGATACCACAACTTATGCTTATGCAAATATGAGCAGCGATACTTGTTTGCATTTGAATGATTATTTCAAATTTTATGGTGGACCGTCAAACGTAGATATTTTGCTGAAGGGAAGTGATAAGTATTTGAAATTCAATGGTTATGTAAAGATTAATAATCAATGCGAGAGCATGTCTCCACGACTTGTAACGCTTGATACGGTTATTAATCCAGATTCAGTCATGATTCCTGTTACAATGCCAATCAAAGGAAAGTTTGCCCGTTTGTATGCTACACCCGCTGTACACAAGATAGACCAGTCGAGATACCGAATGTATAACACTTTTCTTACGCCTGCCCCTGATAATATGGATAGAAAGCTAATGACGACTCAGGGCTATTTAGCTTATAGTACTCACAAGGCGTATTATCTTATTGGTTCAAAGGAAAAAATAATGAATCCTGATACTGCCCTGCCAATGGTTGCTTATGACTACAAGCGTTGTATGCTTTTTGCTGACAATCAGGTTGATTGGAAAATCGATTATGGTAAGGTATTAGATTACAAGGTCTGGAGCCGATATAGGTCAATTTTGCAGGATAACAGGAATAATTTTTACTCAACAATTGTTGCGTTAAATTTTCCATTTCCAGCAAAAGTACTTAATGATTTGAGCAAGGATATTAGCAATAATGATAGCGTGAAATTTGTATTTTTTGATGAAGACAAAAACTTGTATCACACAGTACTATTGGCTGCCCAGTCTGATAAGGAAAAGCAAGATTTTGCACAGAGCGCAAAATTGCCGCCGTCGTTAAACGGGACTTTGGTATTGGGAGATTTGGATTTGATATGGGATAAGAATAGGGTATCTTATCGCACGCCAAAAGGCAAAAATAGATTTGCAGTTCTTTCTGTAAATGGCAAGGAGTTAGATGCTTATGTGAATGGTTATGTGGAATTTCGTTATAAACGCAATGGTATTAGCCGAATCTTGATTTATATTGAGGTACGGCCTGGAGTCTGGTATTTCTTCTGGTATCAGTTTAAAGGGCGAAACGGCACTATGCGTATTGCTACATACAATAATAAGGCAGAAAGATATATAAGCCAGATGTCAAAGAAACAACGCACTTTGGCAAAGCACTATACAATAGGCACTGCTGAAACAGATGAATTGCTCAGATTCCTTAGTATTTATGGTAAAAGATTGTAAAACAAATTATTATGGAACTTTTTTATGCGTCTGTTACAGGAAATATCGTTACACTTTCAGCCGAAGAGTCAAGGCATTGTGTAAAAGTCCTTCGTCATAAAAAAAATGATATTATTCACATCATAGACGGATTGGGAACGATGTATGATGCAAAGGTCATACAGCCAGACCCGCGAGCAACCATTGTCGAAATAACAGATAGGCACCATGATTTTGGGAAAGTCCCTTATAATCTGTCTGTTGCACTGTCCCCACTAAAAAACAACGCCAGGTATGAATGGTTCGTAGAAAAAGCCACGGAAATAGGAATTACTGAAATAATACCAATGATAACACATTATACAGAGAAATCAAAGATAAAGATCGAGCGGCTGGAAAAAATTCTAATATCTGCTGCCAAACAATCCATGCGAGCAAAATTGCCAGTGTTGCATGAAGTGCAGAGTTTTGAGCAATTGTTGAGGTCAGATTTTGAGCAGAAATTAATAGCAGTATGCGATGCTCACAGTCCGCTAATAGAGGTTTATCAAAAAGACAGAACAACATTAATACTCATTGGTCCTGAAGGCGGCTTCACACAGCAGGAGATGCAATTGGCACACCAGCAGGGCTTTATACCAGTTCGCATTGGTAATTCTCGTCTTAGGGCAGAGACAGCAGCAATAGTCGCTACCTCAGTTATAGCAAATGTGAATTTGAATTAACCAAAAAAATTTTTTATTTTAAAACTGAAATAATATTTTGTCATAACAAAAGATAAGAAAATGGGCGGCAATAACTTATTTGTATATTTACCAACAAATAAAACACCTGGAATTAGATTATCTTCAAGCGATAAGGATAAGAGTTTGTATGTCTTGAGCGTTGAAGGTAGGGCTATCCCCGAGAATCCCACGGATTTTTTCAATCCTGTGATTGATAAATTAATGAACAGGATACCGGATAAGGGCAAGAATAACAAGATAATAATAGACCTTAAATTAGATTATATCAATTCTATTTCAGTCAAATTTTTCATAAAAATGTTCAGGGAACTAAAGGAAAGATTTGAATTTGAGAATATTGTGATAAACTGGTATTATGATGATGATGATACTTATGACCTTGGTAAAGATTTGGAGTTTATGACTGGGCTGGACTTTAATTTTGTTGATATGGATATGTAATATGTTCTAAAACTGAGAGGAGATTGATCGAGTCTTCTTACAACTTTCCTTTTGCTAATATCTTGTAAATCACTTGTGGGTAAAAAAATAGGGACACTGCTTAAGTGTCCCTGTGGTGGCCGGCCTGCAGGGATTCGAACCCTGGACCCCAGGATTAAGAGTCCCGTGCTCTGCCAGCTGAGCTACAGGCCGTGCTCAATTGCGATTGCAAAGATAAATAATAATTTTTTTTGTGCAAACCGTTTTAGGAATTTTTTATCGTTAAAGTGTGAGTATATAATCCTGTTCTGTGTAATTGTTTGTTTATCAGTGGATTATGTTTTTTTTGTGAATATTTATCCGCATTAGGCTGTTATTTTGTCATATTTCTGTGTTTTCTACGAATGTTTAATCTAATTACTAAAAATCACTGAAACATAGTTTCATAAAAAAATATGAAATTTTTGTTAATTTGTTTGCAGATGTAAATATGTTGAATGTCTGGCAAAATGGCGTTTTGTTAAACAAAAAAACAGAAAAAATGTCATAAAAAACTATTTGGTTTGACAATTGATAGGCTCAAAGCGAACCCAAAAAATTTGGAACCATGAAAAACGTAAAAGCAATTTTGTTGAGTCTTTTGATTGTACTTGGTGCTGCCGCTTGCAACAATGGTAATAAGACCACAAAGGAAGAGGCAACAACAAAGGCAATTAAGCCTGTCGATACCCTTATGATGTCTCAGGATTCTGTCAATGCCCGCCTTGCAGACATTATGAATGGTTATGTAATGTTGATGCGCAACCAGCTGTTGACAGATACTACTGTACTGAAGACCATTGCTCAGACACAATATGTTGTCCAGGATATCGAGGAAAACAAGGTTGATCAGGCTAAGAATGATTTACAGAGCCTTATCGGTAAGTTGGAAGTTTATTTGACCAAGAACCCACAATCAGCCTTAGTTCCAGTCGACGTTAGCTATCGTAAGGTAGAGACAGTTGATAACATTGATACTGTCAGGGCTTTGGCACAGACAATCAGAAAAGCTGTAAGAGACGGATACTATCAGGCTGCTAAGGATATGATTGGAATGATGACAAGCGAAATGATTATATCCACAGCTTACGTTCCTGTATCTGGTTATTTACAGGGATTGAAGTATGCTGCTGCTCTGCTGGATGAAGGTAAAGTAGACCAGGCAATGGTTTTGATGCAACAGACTTTAAGCTCGATCGTCATAACAACGGTTAGCATTCCATTGCCAGTACTCAAAGCTCAGATTTATATCGACCAGGCTGCACAGTTGTATGCGCAGAATCACGAGAATATTGATAACATAACTAACTTACTCGATAATGCTAAGTATCAGCTTCATCTGGCCGAAGAGATGGGGTATGGAAAGCGCGACAAGGAATACAAAGATCTTTACAAGGCTATTAAAGACATTGAGCGTGCTGTAAAGGCTAAAGAAAGCAGCAGTGATAAGTTCAAGGCTCTAAGAAATGAGCTCAAGCAGTTTAAAGACCGTTTGTTCCCGGTCTCAAAGAAAGCAGCTAAGTGATTACGCAGCGTTTAAATAACAAAGGCGGCTGTCTTCTGGCAGCCGCCTTTGTTGTTTTAGCAAAAAATGTAATTGCTTATTTCTGTGCTTGTTTTGCCAGACCTATGCTGTGCTCAGGCTTAACGCCGATGTTCCAGTAAGCAAAGGCATACATATCTGCCCATTCTTCGAGAATTTTTTCCGTAGGTTTACCAGCACCATGTCCGGCCTTGGTCTCAATTCTAATAAGTAGAGGATTAGGATTGTTCTTGCATTTTTCTTGCAATGTAGCTATGTATTTGAAAGAATGTGCAGGGACAACACGGTCGTCATGGTCAGCTGTCATAACCATTGTAGCTGGGTAAACGCGATTGCTATCGCAGCGGATATTATTTAGCGGTGAATAACTATAAATGTATTCAAACATTTTTTTGCTCTCTGTTGGTAATCCGTAATCAGATGCCCAGGCACGGCCGATTGTGAATTTGTAGTAACGGAGCATATCCATTACGCCCACTTGTGGGAATGCTACTTTTGCCAGTTCTGGTGCCATGTTCATCACAGCACCGATGAGAAGACCTCCGTTTGAGCCACCTTGTATGACCAGATAGTCATGGCTTGTATATTTCTGATTAATAAGGTATTGTCCGGCAGCTATGAAGTCGCGGAAAACGTTTTTCTTGTGAAGCTTTGTGCCAGCCAGATGCCATTTTTCGCCGTATTCACCGCCGCCTCTGATATTGGCAACAGCAAAGACACCGCCGTTCTCGAGCCATAGCATACGCACTGAGCTAAAATAAGGTGTCAGGCTGATGTCGAATCCACCGTATCCGTAGAGCCATGTTGGATTTTTGCCATTAAGTTTTATTCCTTTTTTGTGGACAATAAAGATTGGCACGCGAGTTCCGTCAAAGCTTTTGTAAAATTTTTCTTCTGTAACGTAGTCGTCGAGATTAATGCCATTTATCTTTGGTTCCCAGTATTTTTCAAGTTTTCCTGTTTTTACGTCATATTTAAAGATTGTGCCAGGATATGTGTAAGATGTCAGGGTCAGGAAACCAAAGTCCAGGTCTGGACTTATCGAGACACCAGCAGAGCCAGGCGCAGGTAAATTGAGATGATAAAGGAGTTTGCCTTGGGGGTCATAAACATCGATGTAGGATACAACGTCCTTGAGATAGTTAGCTACAATCTTGTTTGTGTCGGCAATACCCACGCTGCGAAGTACATAATTTTTTTCTGGTAATATGTCAACCCAGTTTACAAGTTCTGGACTGTTGGGGTCAACGCCTATTAGTTTGTAGTTAGGAGTATTAAAGTTAGTGATAAACAGAAGTTTACCATTCACAAAGTCCACGAACGAGAAGTTGAAATCAAAGTTTTTGTTTAGTTGGATAAATTTGGAATTAGGTTTGGTGAGGTCTTTAAAATAAATGCGTATGCCGCTTGTACCATGCCATTCTGAGATTACCAAATAACGTTCGTCGTGGCTGATGTCAGCGCTGAAGCCATTTTGTGGTTCTTTGGGATTCTCGAAAATAAGCTTATCCTCAGACTGAGCAGTGCCGAGCTTGTGGTAATAGATTTTCTGGTTAAGGTTCTGTGATGTTAGCTCTTTACCTTTCTGTGGTTCTGGATAGCGGCTGTAGAAGAAGCCGTCTTTGTACCAAGTGATACCTGAAAACTTAGCCCATTTAACAGTATCTGGCATGTCTTTGCCTGTTTCTATGTCCCGCACGTGTATCTCTTGCCAGTCTGAGCCTGAGCGGCTGATAGCATAACCGAGATATTTCCCGTCATTGGATACAGAGTAAGTACTAAGTGCGACGGTTCCGTCGCTGGATAATTTATTGGGGTCTAATAAAACTCGAGGCGTATCATCCAAGCTGTTTTGGACATAAAGTACAGACTGGTTTTGCAATCCATTATTGCGGAAGAAAAAGTAATGGCCACCCTTGTACCATGGAGCGCCCTGACGCTCGTAATTGTAAAGCTGCTTTAACCGCAAATATAAATCATGACGATAGGGAATCTGTGCTAAGTAGTTGTCTGTTAAGGTCTTTTCTTGATTAATCCATGTTTTCAGGTCTGGGTCTTTTTCATTTTCCATCCATCGGAATGGGTCTTTTACAACTGTTCCAAAGAAATTTGTGGAGCTATCGACAGTCTTGGCTTTTGGATAGATAAGTTTCATAGGCTTTTGCTTTGAACATGAAAACAAAAACAGCAAGGCTACGAGAAAAATTATTAGTCGTTTCATGTTTGTTCTATTTTAGGTTTTTCCATTTCTTTGACGTTGAGAATAAAAATAAGTTACTCACCAATAAGCGAATATAGGTGTTTGTTTAAGTCAATGAATTCAAAATAAAATTCTGGTGCACGTTCTGGGTTTGTGTAAATTTTTTTAAGACTCTGTGGCTCAAAGTCTTCTGTGCCGTTGTATATCAGAATAGGAATAATAGATGGAGGCACGTGTTTCTCTTGTTTTGTAAAATACCATGACAAATCATTTACCAGATTAAAAAGGCGATGTGCAATAATCTTATCTGGCACTGTGAGATAGACAAATAGAAATGCAAGTTCTGATTCTGGGTCTTCCTTGAATTTTGATATAAAGGTTTGATATTGCTCTATACCTAATTTTTTTGCAAGGGGCAGAGTGGCGTGCTCGTCTGAGAGAGTGTCGAGGTCAACTTTTGTGGCAATGTGAGCGAGATATAAGTTAATCAGTTCCCGAGCTGTTTCAACTGTCATAGGCCCTGTGTTTTAGGCTATTCCGAGTCTTTGTTTAAAAGATTGTACTTTTGCCAATTCCTTTTCTTTGTCCAGAGCAAGGCTCGATTCAATGATTTGATCCATAAATCGGCTAAAGGTCTTTGTCATGGATGTGTCAGCCTGTGGATTTTTGTCAAATTTCAGCAGCAGCTTGACAGCCTGTATAAAATCATTTTCATATTTATCCATGTTGCGTGATATGTAGAGTAGTTCACAGCCAATCTTGAGATTAAATTCTTCGTTAAGAATAACACCCATTGGCTCAGGGGCAAAGGAAAGCAGCTCTACCAGATTAAGGTCCAGTGCATTAGCATCTATTGACCTGGCTATTTTATCCAAGATTTTAAGCTCTTTTTCGTCAACTTTTTTATCTGCCGAGATAGCAAGTGCGCTGGGTACATAGGTTAAGAATATGAAAATCTGTGAATTAGACATCGTAAAGTTTCTGTCTTTCATATATTTTTCGAGGTGGCTACGAATCTGTGGATAGATTTTTTTTACTTCTTCGACTGCCTCGGGTGTGATAGCTATGGTTTCCATTATACATTAATTTTTAGTTTGGTTTAAATTTATAAAAATTTCTAAGCTCTGGCAACTTTGCTGCTTTTTTAGATTAACTACTTGGTAGATAATGTGTTATGTAAATAATTTTTTATATTTCATATCCAAATCGTCTGAGTTTGTTGACATCGTTACGCCAATTTTTTGCTACTTTGACATAGAGCTCGAGGTAAACTTTTGTGCCGATGAATTCCTCTATTTCCATGCGTGATTTAATGCCCAGCTGTTTGATAGCTTGGCCATTTTTCCCAATAATAATTGGTTTTTGTGAATCCTTTGAGACATAGATATTTGCGCGTATCCGGGTAATGTGTGGTAGTTCCCTAAATTCTTCGATGCCGACCTCGACGCTGTAAGGTATTTCCTGACGGTAAAGTTCGAGTATGTTTTTGCGGATAATTTCTGCCACAAAAAAGCGCACAGGTCTATCTGTGAGCTGGTCTTTATCAAAAAATGGCGGTGAGAGAGGA
>JALWCU010000181.1 GCA_027015275.1 Bacteroidales bacterium
ATACTGATTGGCTACATGAGCTCATGCAGAATGCACCTATGCAGAGACATCATGTTTCTTTCTCTGGTGGTTCGGCAAATACTAATTATTTGTTTTCTGCATCATATTTTGACCAAGATGGTATTGTCGGCGGTGATAAAGCCAATTACAATAGACAGACAGCACACTTTAATATTAAGACTAAGGTTAAGAAATGGTTGGAGATCGGGCTGAGAGCAAATTACGAGCATTCTAACCATAGGTATATAGCCGAAGATAATGAATATCGCAGTGTTGTTAACAGTGCTTTGCTAATGGACCCACTCACACCTGTTGTGTATGAGAACGGCCTGCCAGCTGACAAGCAAAGCCTTTTGGACCAAGGATATAAGTTGTTACAGGACGCACAGGGGCATTATTACGCTCTGGCAAGTTATGCTACTGGTGAGATTGTCAATCCAATTGCTTATCTTCAGACTTTCCACAACAAAATTAAACAGGATAAGATCCTATCTACCGCTTATATCAATATAATGCCATTCGAAGGATTTAAGTTCACTTCACGGTTTGGATACGAACTGACTTATCAGCTTAATCATGCCTGGACACCAGAATATTATTTCTCTATTGAGAGCAATAATACAATGACAAACGTGAGTGATAATATCAATAAATGGTATGGTTGGCTGTGGGAAAACTTCATGACATATCACAAGACCATTGGTGGAAGTGATTTTAGTTTGCTGCTCGGAACATCGGCAGAGGACAGGAGGAGCAACTGGTTTTATCTGTATTCTGCACCAATGATTATGGAAGGTGATCAGTATGCTTATCATAGTTTCACAACATCACAAGCCTTTGACAGGGTAGGTAGTACTTTTTCTCGTCGGACAATGCTCTCTTTCTATGGTCGTATAATGTATTCTTACAAGGAGAAGTATTTGTTCGAAGCTTCTTTGCGTCGTGATGCTGCGAGTGTTTTCCCACCCAAGCACAGAGCTGGTTATTTCCCGGCAGTTTCCTTAGGCTGGGTTGTCTCACGTGAAGACTTTTTCAATGTGCCATTTATAAGTTATTTGAAAATCCGTGCCAGCTGGGGACAGAATGGTAGTATGGCAAACTTGCCTGGTAATGAAGACCGCGAATTCTGGACTTTGGCAGGTATTGAATATCCCAATGCACTTGACCAGTTCGTCTCTGGTGCACGTATCGACCGACTGGCAAACACAGACCTAAAATGGGAGAGAACAGACATGAAAGACCTGGGCATTGATCTCGGTATGTTTGACCAGCGTTTGACTTTCAGCTTTGACCTTTATAACAAACTCACTAAGAACTTGATTGTACCTGGTTCTGGTCCACTTTCTGTCGGTAATAATTTCCCAAATGTCAATGGTGGAGATGTATCTAACAAAGGTTTTGATATAGATCTGGGATATCGTGATAATATCGGAGATTTTCATTATTCTGTAAATCTCAATTTCTCTCACTTCACAAACAAGGTCGTTCGTCTGGCTGTTAACACACCAGTAGCAGGAGCTAATGTTCGTGGTTATAATTTGACATGGTTTGAACAGGGTTATCCAATATGGTATTTCAAAGGTTATGATGTAATTGGTATTGATCCAGACACAGGCGATCCTATTGTAAATGATGTGGATGGCGACGGTCAGATTACTTCTGCTGACCAGACCTATATAGGCGATCCTTATCCTGATTTTCTCTATGGTGGCTCGCTGAATTTGAGTTACAAGAATTTTGGGTTTAATGTCATTATGCAAGGCTCAAAAGGTAATGATATTTTCATGGGTTGGTTCAGAAGCGACCGTCCACGTACCAATAAACCAGAATTTTTCTACAATGACCGTTGGACACCAGACCACACAGATGCTAGTATGCCACGTGCCAATAATGTTAGCGATTTTATCTATCGCAGTAGTCTAATGGTTCGTGATGGTTCTTATCTGAGAATCAGACAAATACAATTTAGCTATACATTGCCGTCCAAGTGGTTTGCTGGTCATTTGCAGAGCGCAAGGGTATATATTTCAATGGATGATTATTTCACATTTACAAAATATCCAGGACTTGATCCTGCTATTGGTAGCACCAATATTACAAGCCAAGGCGTTGATAAGGGTGTTTATCCTTTGGCTGGTAAAATTATGACAGGATTCTCTGTTAAGTTTTAATCATTATAACTATAAATCTAAAACTTATGAAAATGAAAGGTTTAAATAAAATATTATTCTTATTTGTGGCTCTCATATTTCTGGGCTCTTGCAAAAATTTTCTCGAAGTAGAGCCAATAGGGAGAGTTAGCAATGAAGATTACCTCAAGACCGAGGATCAGATAGACAAGGCTCTTGTGGGTATTTATGCTACACTGCAATATGCTTATTCCAATGGTTCATGGGCAAGTATCTGGTTTATCAAAAACTTGCCTGGTGATGATGTTCTCTGTGGTGGGGGAGGTCCTGCTGACCAACCAGAATACCAGTATATTGACGACTTCAAGATTCAGCCTGATAACAAAAAGCTCGAGACTGTATGGTTTAATCTCTATCGAGTGATAAACCAATGTAATACTATTATTGACAGGGTAGATGCTAATACAGATAAGAAAAAACAGCAAGTTGCAGAGGCTAAAGCCCTTAGAGCTCTGAGCTATTTTAATCTTGTAGTTATGTACGGTGGTGTACCGCTGAGATTGCACAATCCAGAGGATACTACACAATATGCTATGCCGCGTGCTACTGTTGATGATGTGTATGATCAGATTTTCAAGGATTTCACAGAAGCAATTCCAGATTTGCCGCTAAGGAGTCAGCAAGCTGCTGCTGATCGTTTCCACATGTCCAAAGGCGCTGCACAGGCATTTCTCGGCAAGGCTTATATTTACCACAAAGATTATGACAAGGCTGCACAGGTATTGCAACAAGTTATCAATAGCGGAGAATATTCTCTCGAGCCTAATTTCAAAGATGTTTGGACTAAGGAAACAGAGTTTGGTAATGAATCTCTGTTCGAAGTTTCCTATTCCGCTGCAAAGGTATATAACTGGGGCAACTTCCCATGGGGCGGTGGAAACCAGAGTAACATAGAAGTTCAGCTTCAAGGTCCAAGACCGGATATTTTTGACCTTAGCAATTTTAAAGCAGATTCGCTCTTGGGCTTTGACATTTTGCCTGGATGGGGCTTTAACATGCCATCGCGCAAAATCGGTCAGGCTTTTGAAGCAGCTGGAGATACACTCAGTAGAGGAAAATATTCAGTTCTTTCACAGCAAAAATTCGAACAGTACGGTGGCGTTATTAAGAATCCTAATGCACACGACTACGAAGGATACATGAGAATCAAGTATACTACACGCATGGAAGAGACAAACATGAACGGCACACCTGAGTTGAATTATACAACCAACTGGCGTTTAATGCGTTATGCAGATGTGCTGCTGTTAGCTGCCGAAGCTTATCATTTCCTTGGAGATGAAGCAACTGCACTGAAGTATATCAATGAGGTTAGACAAAGAGCAGGTTTGCCTGATCGCACAAATACAAATCCTGATTCTGTCTTCCAGTACATTGTTACAGAGAGAGAACTAGAATTGGCATTCGAAGCTTCCCGTTTCTGGGATCTAGTACGCTGGGGATTGGCAGAGCAAGAGCTTAGTGATCTGGGATTCGTAGTAGGTAAAAATGAAGTGTTCCCAATACCTCAGGACGAGATTATTGCAAATACTGCAATTTCACAGTCGGATCAGAATCCTGGATATTAAAATTCTCATAAATCCTTGGGA
>JALWCU010000182.1 GCA_027015275.1 Bacteroidales bacterium
ACCATAGACCGTGCGCTAAAGCGTTTTAAGCGTCGTATAGAAAAGGCTGGCATAATGCGCGAAGTTAGAGAGCGTCAGTTTTATAGGAAACCTTCTGAGATTCGTAAAGAGATTCTTGCAAAAGCTGCTTATCGCACACGCATGCGTTTGATCAGAGAAGGCAAGATTAAAGTTAACAAGAAGTAAAAAGCTGTTGTGCTTTTAGGCACACAGCTTTTTTTATTTAAGCGGAGCTTCTGGTGGGACGCCCTGAGTGTCTGTTGTGGATAGCTCTAAGTTTTTTAGCTTATCTTTATCCAGCATCAAAGAATCAAAGTTGAAGTTTTCACTTCTCTGGGTGTATAGAGGATCAATGTAATATTTTTCAGCTGATGGCATGAGATTCCAGTCTGGTTCGATAATTTTTATCTTTTCTTCATGATACTTAAATAATAGAAAAACAAATACTGATGTCCAAAGCACACTATAAGAAAATATTCGCCACCAGGTAATTCTTTTGTACCTGCTTATATAAATCATAAGTAAGATGGCTATTAATTCAACAAATATTCCATACCAGGTAAAAAATATTATGAATAGTCCTGCCAGAAAGATTAGTAAGGCTAATTTGTCTAACAGGAGTATTCTGCTTTTTAATTTCATGATACGTATCACTTAGATTGCAGTTAAAAAGAATAAAAAAAAGTTTTATACAAAAAATTTTTTATTTTTGTTCAAGACATCCAAAAGTAAAAAATAATGAACAATTTTAATAACGATTGCGATAGATGTATAGAGAATAAGGACACAATTTTTAGTATTTTAACAGAAGAAGAAAAAGACAAACTCAGAGCTAATCTCACCTGTATTATTTACAAACGTAATGAAACTATTTTCAAAGAAGGTTTTAAACCCACTGGTCTAATATACTTAGCCTCAGGTCAGGCAAAACTTTGCAAAGAAGGTATAGGACATAGGGAGCAGATAATACGTTTGATTAAATCCGGCGAGTTTCTGGGGTATCGTGCTCTATTTGCAGATGAGTATTATAATGCGTCGGCAGTTGCACTCGAAGAATCTACAGTATGCATAATAGACAAGACAGCTTTGTATGATGTCATGCATGTTAATTGCCAGTTTGATTTGAAGATTATAAAAATGTTAGCAGATGAGCTCGGACAGTCGGAAAGTAGGACTGTTTCGCTCACGCAGAAATATCTGCGCGGTAGGCTTGCCGAGTCCTTACTTTTGTTGATAGATACTTTTGGATTTGAAGATGATAACCAGACTATTAAGGTGAGAATGAGTCGCGATGACCTGGCCAGCTTGTCTAATATGACTACATCTAATGCTATTAGAACTTTATATAATTTTGTCCATGAAGGTGTGATTATTCTAGAAGGTAAGAAAATTAGAGTTTTGGATGTCAATAAGTTAGAGCAGATTAGCAATATGGGTTAGTGCTTACTTTTTACTGTTCGTTCCCTGGATTTTTTGTGTTCCATTTTTGCTTTGAATTATAGTTAATTGCTTGATAGACTTGTAGATATATTGAATTTGCAAGTCTGATGTTGTTATATTCTTTCCAGTAATAAATTTTCCTTGCTCTTTTGGTGTGTGTTTTATATTCCTTGGGTAGTCTGCAATAAGTTTGTAATTTTACAGACTTTAGTAAAAATTTTGTTACGATTGTGGATATTAAACCATACTTAAATAAAGCTGCTGCTTACTGTGCACGTTATGAGACTTGCGTATCGGATCTGAAGAAGAAGCTTTATAAATGGAAGGTTCCTGAACAGTTGTATGGGCAAATAATAGAGTATCTGACGAGTCATGGTTTTATAGACGAGCAGCGTTATGCTCGCAGTTTTGCTCATGACAGGTTTTATTTGAATGGATGGGGCAGGAGAAAAATTTATTTCCAGCTCAGGCAAAAGGATATTGATGAGCAGGACATTTCCCAGGCATTACAGCTTATTGACGAACAGAAATATCTGGAAAAACTCAGGAAAATAATTTTGCAAAAAAAATCTTTAATAAAAACAACGGATCAGTCGCTGTTAAGGCAAAAATTAATAAATTTCGCCTTAGGTCGTGGCTATGAACCCGAACTTATTTATAAAGTAGTAGATGAATTGTTAAACTCAGAGTTATGAAAAAGTTGCTTTCGATTTATATGTATATCGCTGGTTTTTTGATGATTGCAATAACTTTTCTCACGCAGCTTTTATTACGTCCTTTTTTCAAACCGCAAAAGAGCTTTCCTGTTATATCTTTTCTTTTTCGTATGACTTTCAGGGTCTTGTTTATCAAGGTAGAGGTTATCTATGATGAGGAGTTGGAACGTGGTAAGCCTTATATTTTCATGGCCAATCATACCAGTTTCTGGGATGAGTTTGTTGCAGGTGCGACTTTTCCTTTTTATATGTGTGCTCTTGAGGCACACACACATTTTCGTTGGCCCATATATGGGTGGGTTGTCCGGGCTTATGGAAATATTCCTATAAACCGCAAGAGTCCCAAATCGTCGTGGAATAGCTATCTCCGGGCTATAGAGAGAATGCACAAGGATAAGATTTCTATAATCGTTTTTCCTGAGGGCACACGTTCAAAGGATGGTAAAATTCAGAGGTTCAAGAAAATACCTTTTAAGTTTGCCCAAGAAGCGGGAGTGGACCTGGTGCCTGTTGGGTTTGTTAATGTTAATGCTCTGAGCCCTATGACAAATTTTTGGTTACAGCCTACAACAATTAAGGTGCATTTTGGCCAGCCTATCAGTACTCAGGAAATTGCACAAATGAGTGTCGAAGAGCTGAGAGAAAGAGTTTTTTTGGATATAAAGCGACTGAGTGAACAGTAATTAGAATGGGTATCCAATAGCAATGTTTAGCACAAAATCATTACGTTTGTATGGGCGTGAAAACGGTATAAACCGCATGCCTTCTGGTGCAGCAGGATCGTACACTTTTACGCCAACATCAAAACGGAGCACGAAAAAGTTAAAATTAAGGCGCACTCCGGTGCCTGTGCCAACTGCCAGTTGCTTATAAAACTGGTTAAAATAGAAAACTGCTCCCTGTCGATTGTCATATTTGTTAATAGCCCAGATATTTCCCACGTCAAGGAACAATGCGCCCTCGAGTTTCCATATCAGCTTGAAGCGGTATTCCAGGTTTGTTTCTAACTTGATGTCTCCTGTCTGGTTTGGGAAGCGAACGTCAGAAGGCAGGCGATATGAGCCAGGACCGAGAGTGCGCACAGTCCATGCCCTTATGCTGTTAGAGCCACCAATAAAGAATCTTTCACCAAATGGCACTAATTTGCTATTCAGAAATGGCACGACTACGCCACCGAAAAAGCGCCATACCAGCTGGTTTTCGCTGATGAAGTTATGATAAATGCGAAAATCTCCATCAAATTTTACAAATTGAGCAAAGACTGTCTCAAATCCAGGCATGTAATAAGCTCCTTGGTCGTTTTGCGGTCCGCCAAATAGTCTCATAAGGGCATAAAGAGTATTGCCAGAGGAAGAGATATTTGTCTGAAAATAAATGTTATTGACTCTTCTCTCGCCCTGGTTAGAGAATGTGAAAGAATAGCTGGTGCCAAAGATGAAGTAATCGTTATAAGACTCTTGCAAAAGTGCTGTTGTAAGAAACTCCCTGAATTCTGGTAGCATGTCCCATACATGTACAGAACTTATTCTGAGTGGCGTGAATATGTGATTTGTATAAATGTTTGCCTTCCAGTAATAAGAGAAGCTCTCTGTCAAGTCTATGCGGTTGTATTCTGGTCTATTACGGTAGCTGTAATAGAGCTGAATAGCTGTGCGTGGATTGCTCTTTTCGACAAATCCACCCATACGGAATGGTATGAGCAAACGTGGGATTGTTAGACGTGCGTTAACGCTGTATTCCAGGGTATTAAAGACAAACATTGAGTCGATACTGTGAGCTCCGAGGTAAGCTTTTTGGCTCTCAAGCGCTGTATGCAGTTGAAGTGAAAAAATTTCTCCACCGCGAAAAAGGTTTTTGTGAGAGTATGTGAAGTTGACAGCAGCGCCTACAGTGGCAGATGAGTTAGTGCCCACTATTTCACCAGTGATTGATTGATTCTTGGCAGGTGTCAGTTCGATGTTACAGTCAAGGTAATGATTGGATGTATCAACAGGCTTTAGGTCAATGTTAACAATCTTGTACACAGCGAATTTAGTCAGGTGAGAATAAGTGTTTTTTATGGCAGAGAAGCGGTAGAGTGAATTTGGCTTTACATAGATTTCCCGTAGTAATACTTTGGGGCGGATGACATACTTGTATTTTTTTATAAAATAATAAGGTTCTTTGTCTTTGGAATAGAAAATATTTGTATCACAGTCCTGGAAAAATTCTTTGGGATTTTGCAAAGCTTGGTTTGGGTTATAGTCTGAGAAGACATATACATTACGGATTTTCATCTTAGGATGCTGGATAAGTTTGCCATTGGCTGTACGCATTAGAGAAATGTTGACAGTAACCTTTGCCTTGTAATTACGTCCTACCGTATCCACGGTGAAGGTTATGTAGTTTTTTACAAAATAGTAATAGCCATGTTCCTTGAGATATGCGACTATTTTCTTTCGGTATTTTTGTAATCTACTGATTTGCAGAGGAACATCTGGTGATAGCTGTAGAGTAATATTATTTTTAATGATCTTTGCAATGGCAGTATCCTGTATGTTGTAAACAACGCTGTCTATTTTCAGCTGGGGTCCTGGGTCTATCTTGTAAATTATTTTTATTTTTTTGTTTTTTATTTTTTTATCTATTTGGACGTTGGCTTTGTAATATCCGAATGCTTGAAGGTAATTTTTAATATACTGGGCAGATTTTTCTACGAGGTATGGATTGTAGATGGGGGGGCGTTGACCGTTTTGTCGCAGCAGCTCCCACCATGTGAAGGTTTTTTTCTGTAAAAGTCTCTCCAGTTCTTCTGAGCGGTTGTTTTTCCTAATTTCGAGTTTTTTGCTCAGGTCCAGATATTTTTGATAGTATTTTTTTGCACGCACCGAGTCCCGCTCCTTCCAATGTTTGTAAAGATACAGGTATTTGTTTCTTTTTGCCTGTAATTCAGCTGTTTTAATGTCGTATTTATGTTCGATTTTTGAGTTTATTTTATGCAGACGGTGCTGTTTGCGCTGCATACGCTGTTTGTCTTTGGCTGGATTTGGAATGTTATAGATATAGGCATATATAGGCACTCCGAAGAGTTTTCTGAGCGAGGGTTGCTGAATGTATTGTTTTAGCTTGTTTTCGCTGACCCCCGATGCGTATCCTTTGATATTAACATCAATCTTTGTTACAACGTATTGATTATCTGACGTGTATTTGGCTACGTTGCATGAAGAGAAAATTATTACCAGACTGAGGAAAAGAATTATATGTTTATTCAGCTTCATTCAGTGTGATTTTTAAAACTTTTTTAGTTTGTGATGTGATTTTGAATCTATTGTCTAAACGAAGTCCCACTATCCATACTATCTGCTTGTCTGATTCCAATATCCAGATTTTGTTTTTTTCTGTCAGAGGTATTTTTTTATCTGTGAAAAAGTTACTCAATTTCTTGCGGCCTTTCATGCCCAGTGGATAGAAAAAATCTCCATCTTGCCAATGCCGCAGTACGAGTGGAAAATGCAGTTTATCCATATTCAGCATGGCAATATTAGATGGCAGATTGTGCCAGTCGGCATTGTTGATGTCTAATGTCGTGAGTTTGAGTGTTTGCCCACTGAGAAAAACTTGTGTATTGGGGCTATTGATGATAATCTGTTCGTTTCTCTGCTGCTGGTCTTGTTGTTCCCTGGGCATTAATATAATCGTTTGCCTGTCATTTAACAGCTGGTAGTCCTTACCCAAGATTATTTTACCTGGCTGTGAGGATAGTATTTCTGTTGCATTTTCTATTTCTTTGGGACTGAAGCCCATAGGGCTGAGTAACTGGTAGATAAATAATTCCTTGTGTTTGCAATTGTTCAGTTTTTCTTTGCGGATAATTATTTCCTGTCCCCTGTCTGTTACAACCTGTTCAATGCACTCATTGACATAGTCTTGGACCAGAGCATAGACTTGCTGTAAATTTTTTTCAGCTCTGAGAACATTATTTTTGAAACCTGGATTAATGATTTCAAATTCTGGAATTATGCGGTGCCGGATGCGGTTTCTCGTTATAATAATGTCTTGGTTAGTCTTGTCTATGCGGTATGTCAGGTTGTTGTCCTTGCAGTATGCGAGTATTTCATTTTTGAAGGCAAAAAGCAGAGGCCTAATGATTCGGTTTCTTTTTATGGGTATGCCCAAAAGTCCTTTGATACCAGTGCCACGAGCAAGGTTGTGTAAGACAGTCTCTACATTATCGTCTGCATTGTGTGCAGTGGCTATATAGTCGAACTCATTGTGTCTGAGAATGTTATTAAACCAAGCGTATCTCAGTTCCCTGGCTGCTTGCTCAATAGAAATATGGTGCTTAGTAGCATAATCCTTTGTGTCAAAGTCTGTTGTGAAAAATTCTACGCCTAATTTTTTTGCAAAGTCCAGGCTAAACTGCTGGTCTTCTTCTGCATCTTTGCCCCGAAGATGAAAATTAACATGTGCCAGAGCAAATTTTGCGTTGCTGCTTAGTAACAAATGTGCCAGAGCCACAGAGTCTGGTCCACCGCTGAAGCCAAGTAATATTCTGTCGTTTTTCTCAAAAAGCTGGTTTTCCTTGACAAATTTCTCAAATCTGCTGAGCATTACGACTTATTTTGATTTAAACAAAGATAAGCATTGCCACACAAAAACACTAAAAAACACTTAAATCAAGAACTTGGTCAAAAATAGAACAAAAAAATCGTGTCTTTTGTTAATTTGACAAGAAAAATTGATGTTATGAAAAATTCGTTGTGGTCAATTTTTCTTGGCCTTGCAATTATACTGAGTACTTACATTGCTGCCTATGCTTTTATGAACAGATACAAAAGCACTGAGAACATTCACGTTAAGGGACTTAGCCAGAGAAATTTTACGTCAGATCTGATTGTATGGAATGCCAGTTTTACACGGACGGCTCCCACCTTACAGCAGGCTTACAGGCAGATAGCACGCGATAGGAACATTGTGAAAAAGTATTTGACAAAAAATGGAATAAAGCCTAAAGATTTGACTTTTATGGCAATAGATACTAAGGAAAAATATCATTCCTATTACGATGACAAAGACAACTATCATCAAGAGTTTGTTGGATACAGTCTCACACAAGATTTTAGGGTACAGTCCAAGGATGTTGAAAAAGTAGAAAACATTTCGCGCAAGATCAGCGAACTGATTGATCAAGGAATTTACCTAACATCACAGGCACCGAAGTATTTTTACACAAAGCTCGATGAGCTGAAGATTGAGATGATTGCCGAAGCTACAGAGAATGCACGTATCCGCGCAGAGCAAATAGCGCAGAAATCTGGTGCACGTTTGGGTAAATTGCAGAATGCTACACTTGGCATATTTCAGATAACTGGTCAATATAGCGACGAAGATTACACCTGGGGCGGTGCTTTCAATACATCGTCTAAAGAGAAAACAGCCACAGTTACAGTTACAGCCAATTTTAAGGTAAGGTAACGAGCCGTCCATTTACTACCAGACCGTCGAGCTTCATTGTCATTGCTTCGTTGTGTGCGTCTTCTATTGTGTGGACAATAGGCTTGCCGCGAGAATTGAAAGAAGTGTTAATCAGGGCAGGCACTTGGTATTTGTCCCACAGCAGGCTCAGCAAGTCCCACATAAAAGGATTGTCGTCTCGAGAGAAAAGTACCTGTATGCGCGCTGTACTGTCCGCATGTACAACGCCTTTGAGCTTATCCTGCCATTGGACAAGAACAGGGAAATTGACCAGCATGTAACGTGCAATTTCTGGGATGTTCTTTATGCCAGTGATTTGTTGTGCCTGGGGATAAAGCATTATTGGTGCAATGGGGCGATACCACTCACGACCTTTCATGTTTTGGCTGATTCTCTGGGCTAAGCTGCGGCTGTGTGGAAGCGCAATAATACTACGGTTGCCCAGAGCACGGGGACCGGCTTCGCCCCAGCCATTACACACGCCTATGACTTTTTCGTTCAGCAGCAGGGATGAGATTTTTTCAATGTCCTGCGATTTGCTTATTACTTGTGGGCAAGAGAGAGCCCAATTGTTTAGATACGGAAGATGCTTTTTTATTTCATTGCCTTTTTGCCATTCTATGAAGGCACCAGCGCCAAGGCTCAGTCCCGAGTCCCCAGTAGCAGGTGGAATAAACACTGCTTTGAAAAGTCGGCTATTGATTAGTGCCTGATTGGTGTATAGATTTAAAGCACTACCGCCAGTTAGATACAGGTATTCTGCGTTTGTCAGCTTTTGGTAATTTGCTATCACAGAGAGAGTCTCACGAGTAAAGTATGCTTGGACTGTTGCTGCGATGTTCTGCAAGAATTTGTCTTGTGGATTGAAATTTTTGCCTTGCCAGCCGAATCGTTCTTGTGCTTTTGTGAAAAATAGTTTTTTATCGTGCCAGATGTCCGCGAAAAAGTTGTTTTCTTTCAGCCACTGTTCGATTTGTGGGTTGTATTGCCCCCAGCCAGCGAGCCCCATGAGTTTGCCAGCCATGCTGTTGTGTTGGCGTCTTTTTACGCCGGTGATAAAAAAGTTTAGAGCATTGGCATTGTACAGAGAAGAAAGCTGTTTGGCATTCCATGAGTAGTCTATGAGTGTCAGCTTGTCGTTTTTCCATAGCCATGCGGAAATATTGCTTAGGCTTGCGCCGCCGTCAAAATGTACGAGTAGGCTATTGTCGCGAAACATACCAAAGAACGGCACAACAGAGAAAATATGTGCCAGTTCGTGTGATAGCATCCATGCCTGTCGTCTTTGTGCAGTTAGCCACAAAGCGTGTCCTTCCAGAGCTTGAGTGCTTAGTTCTTTTGGTGGGTTGGTCTCGAAACGAAATTTGCCATCAGTGGAAATAAAGCAGGTGCCCAGTACGCTGTTTACGAATACAATATCTGCGTCGGTTGTTAGTAATTTTTCTTTTTTCAACACCTGATAGAGCTGGCGATGAAGCGAGTTATCAAATTTTTCCCTTGTCAGACGCTCCAGTTGTAAATATTTAGTGATTTGTCCATCACGAAAGAGAGCAATATTGTGATCGTGTATATATTCTGGATAGTCTGGATTTATGTCTATTGGGGCGTATATTGCTAAGGTTGGCTTCATTTGTTCAAATATATTTGAATAATTGCTTAATAAAATAAAAATTTGTAATTTAATATTATAATAATTCTATGAGTTTAGGGTCGGACAAAATAATGATTATTTTAGGATTCATCCTATCTTTTGCCATAACTTATGTGGCGATACCGACGATTATTCGTGTAACACGTATGACAGGATGGCTCGATAGACCGGATGCACGCAAAGTCCATAGCCGGCCCATACCCAGGTTGGCAGGGACAGCTATTTTCTCTGCCGTTGCTATAACTATTCTGTTGGTTTTGCCAGGAAATAATAAGCATTTGGTCAATAGTTTTATAGCAGCTTTGATAATTCTTTTTTTTATAGGTGTAAAGGATGATATTCTGATAACAGCGCCTTTGACAAAATTTATGGGTCAGTTGGTGGCAGTAACATTGTTGGTAGTCCTGGGTGATGTACGCATAACCAACATGCAAGGTTTTTTCCATATTTTTTACATTCCACCATGGATAGGAATTTTTCTAACAGTGTTTGTTATCTTAGTGATTATTAATGCGTTTAATTTTATTGATGGTATTGATGGATTAGCTTCGGTCATAGCAATAGAGGCGGCTGGTGCATTGGGCTACTGGTTTTTTCAATACAAGATTTATGAATACGCTATTATTGCAGTTGTTTTGATAGGTTCTCTGTTAGCATATCTGAGATACAATCTTTCTCAAGGCGATACTAAGATCTTTATGGGGGACACAGGAACAATGATTATTGGATTGACACTGGGATTGTTGGCAGTAGAGTTTAATGAATATGTTCTTAGATTTTCGGATTTGAAGTATTTTCCAGCGCCGGCTGTCTCTTTTGGCATAATGATACTGCCTTTCTATGATTTGATGCGCATTGTATATATCCGCACTGTTATTGGGAAACATTTTTTTGAGCCGGATCAAAATCATATTCATCATGTTTTTCTGCGTTTGGGTTTTTCGCAATTGCAGACTTTGATAATTTTATCCGGAATAAATTTGATATTCATCTTTTTATCTTTTTATTTAGCTAAATATCTAACAATTAGGCGTTTGCTGCTGGTATTGTTTGGGCTTATTGCCATTGTGGTTTACATACCGGCACACATTTTACGAAAGAAAGAAGAAAGGGAAAATGGATAGGCAGCAGCTTTTATATGGTTTGGCACTGCTATTTGTGCCAGGTGTAGGTCCTGTGATGGGGCGCCGTCTTGTCTCTTATGTTGGTGGTGTTAGAGAGATTTTTTCACAGAAGGCTATGTCTTTGGTTAAAATACCAGGCGTAGGCGAGCAGCTTGCCAGAAATATAGCTAATGGCAAGGCTCTGAGCAGAGCTGAGGAAGAGCTGCAATTTATTGAAGAAAATGACTTGGGCGTGATTTTTTATCTTGATGA
This sequence comes from Bacteroidales bacterium, assembly GCA_027015275.1. Lineage (GTDB taxonomy): Bacteria > Bacteroidota > Bacteroidia > Bacteroidales > S143-33 > S143-33. Next base: position 10,638 of record JALWCU010000182.1, read on the forward strand.
AGAATATCCGCGAATAATGCGTGATATTGATGATGCTCCGCTGATGCTCTTTGTCAAGGGCGAGTTTAATTTCAACGGGCATGATCGTTTTGTGGGCATTGTGGGGACTCGCAAACCTTCGCAATATGGTAAAAATGCGTGTTCTTCTCTGGTACGGGACCTTGCAGAGCAGAAATATGATCCTGTGATAGTAAGTGGCTTGGCTTATGGTATTGACTCACAGGCGCATCTGGCTGCTCTGGAAAGTGGGCTAAAAACTATAGCTGTATTGGGCCATGGATTGGATATGATTTATCCGGCGTCTAATCGCGGCTTAGCTCAAGACATAATAGACAGTGGTGCCGCTCTGATAACCGAGTATCCGAGCCATACAAAGGTTGAAAAAAGTATGTTTGTACGGCGTAACCGCATAATAGCGGCTCTATGCCAGGCTACTGTAATTGTGGAATCATCGATAAAGGGCGGAGCTATGCTCACGGCAAAGTATGCCAGTTCTTATGCCCGTAAGGTAATGGCTTTCCCTGGACGTGCCACTGATGAGTCGTTTAGCGGTTGCAACTGGCTGATAAAGAGCGGCAAGGCGCACATGATAGAAAATTCTAAGGACCTGACAGATTTGCTGGGTTGGAAGGCACAGGCAGCGCAGCGAAAGATAGAGTTCACACCACCACCTTTGGACCAGAGCGAGCAAACAGTGGTTGATTTGCTCAAAGAGGTGGAAAAAATGCATGTTGACGAGCTGGCAATACGTGCCGAGATGCCTATGAGTCAGCTGCTTGTGATTTTGTTCAATCTGGAAATGAAAAAGGTTGTGGACCAGCTACCTGGCAATTTTTATGCTCTGCGGAGGATGTAAATTGACTTTCTGTCCTAATAAAAAATGTTTAAAAAATTTGCAGGCCAATGATGAATTTTATAAATTTGCCGTGCATTTAAGCGTTGGTCCCATAGCTCAGTTGGTTAGAGCACCTGACTCATAATCAGGGGGTCCCAGGTTCGAGCCCTGGTGGGACCACAGAGCCGAGCCTACTGGACTCGGCTTTTTTTATTTTACAGCGCCGCGATGTAAATATCCCGCCTTTCGAGTGTCCAGCCGCCTATTTTTATAAGCTTCCTTTTTGTCAAATAGAGAATTTTTTATTTTTTTGCTAAAAAAATACTATCTAAGATGAGCAATGACCTACAAATAATAAAACAAATAGAACAGGAGCTTGGTGTAAAACTAAAACAAAAAAATGAACTAAGTATTTTAGACAAAGGCTATACACTAAATAAATTCAAAAAAGTTAAATATCTCGTACTT
>JALWCU010000183.1 GCA_027015275.1 Bacteroidales bacterium
CTGTTGCTTCCTATGGGACCATTTGAGTTGGCTGATCGTATTGGCATAGATAGGCTCATACGTTGGCTTGATAATCTTTATGAAGAATATGGTGAACAAAAATTCAAGGCCTCACCCATTCTCAGGCGACTTTATAGAGCTGGCTACTATGGCCGTAAATTAGGACGTGGTTTCTATTACTACGATGAACATGGGCACAAAACTGGCATTGCATACACTCATGTTATTTCTGAAACAACTTGCTGTCAATAACCTAAAAATCAATCAAAATGAAAATATTAGTTCTAAATAGTGGTAGCTCATCCATCAAATTCCAGTTTATAGATACCGAGGGCGAGAAGGCTTTGGTAAAAGGTCTGGCCGAAAGAATAGGTATCAAAGGGTCAAGAATAAAATATCAACGTCCCGATCAGCCTGAAGTACATTTCGAAGGCGATATATTAGATCATCAGATGGCTATTGAATTTATCCTGGGTATTCTTAAGAGCGATAAATACGGCGTTGTCAAAGACCTTAATGAAATCTCGGCAGTAGGACATCGCGTCGTACATGGTGGCGAGAAATTCAAGGAAAGTGTATTGATTACCGATGATGTTATAAACGAAATTGAAGAAACAAGCGACCTGGCACCTCTGCATAACCCGGCAAATCTCAAGGGTATATATGCTATACAGGCTCTGTTGCCAGATGTCCCACAGGTAGCTGTCTTTGATACTGCATTTCATCAGACAATGCCAGTACATTCTTATATGTATGCTTTGCCTTATTCTTTGTATGAATTATACAAAATCCGCCGCTATGGTTTCCATGGCACAAGCCATCGTTATGTCTCTCTTAAAGCCTCTGAATATCTGGGACTTGATTACGATAAGCAGAAAATTATTACCTGCCATCTGGGTAATGGTGCGTCAGTAGCTGCTATCAAATATGGTAAATCTATTGATACCTCCATGGGATTGACACCAGTAGAAGGTCTTATAATGGGAACAAGAACCGGCGACCTTGACATTGGCGCATTCATCCATATCTTAGAGAAAGAAAAAATCTCTCCCCAGATTGGACGCGTATTGATAAATAAACATAGTGGTGTATTGGGAATCTCTGGTATTTCGTCTGATATGAGAGAACTCGAAGAAGCTGCTAACCAGGGCCATGCTCGCGCTAAGCTTGCCCTTGATATGTATGCTT
>JALWCU010000184.1 GCA_027015275.1 Bacteroidales bacterium
GTATTAGAATATAGTGATATTGAGCAAGTTATCAACTTTGTTACAGAGCGGCCCAAGCCATTGGCATTTTATTATTTCACGCGTAGCAGGAGCAAAGCCAGACATGTACTTGCCTACACTACATCGGGAGGTGCTTCAATCAATGATACGCTTATGCACTTTGTCAATCCACGCATACCATTTGGCGGTGTAGGTAATAGTGGTATGGGGCGTTATCATGGCCGTTATAGCTTTGATGCTTTCTCGAACAAACGTTCTGTTTATCACAAGAATCTATGGATAGACTTGCCGGTTCGTTATCCCCCGGCAAATAAATTTAAAGACAAAATTGTAAAAATGCTTCTGAAATGAAACGATTAACAGTTCTCTTATTCGTAGTAATTCTGGGCTTTGGACTTAGTGCCCAGAGCCTTTACATGCCTTTGGAATTTCAAAGGGCAGTAAGGAATGGAACCCGCACAATGACTGGTGTGCCCGGACCTAAGTATTGGATCAATCATTCTGATTATAACATTAAGGCAACTTTTGATCCAGTGAAAGCATATCTGACTGGTAGTGAAGAAATTACTTATTATAATAATAGCCCAGACACGCTCAAACAGCTGGTGTTCAGATTGTATCAAGATTTCTTCAAAAAAGGTGCGGTCAGAGACTTTCAGGTTGATCCGGCCGATGTACACGATGGCACAAAGATAAATTCTTTTTCCGTTGATGGGCAGACCTATAAGGACAAAGAGCTGCGCCATTATAGTGATGTGATGTTTGTTAAGCTCAAAAAACCTATACTGCCACATTCTATTACAAAGGTTCAGGTTAAGTGGGAAGAACCTATTCCGACGCATCGTCCCATTCGTTATGGAAAATACGGAGACAGGACATTTTTTATTGGTTATTGGTATCCAGAAATTGCTGTATATGATGACGTATTTGGCTGGGATACACGTCCTTTCACGGGATTACAGGAATATTTTAATGATCCACAGAATAATTTCCACGTAGAAATTACTGTGCCTGCACCCAACGTTGTATGGGCAGCTGGAATTTTGCAAAACCCTGACCATGTTTTTAGCAAAAAAATCCTTTCTCGTGTGCAAAAGGCAAAGAAGTCAGATGATATAGTGAACATTATTACGCCCAAAGACATAAAAAAACACGACATATTATCCACAAAACAGGGAAATTTGACATGGATATTCGAGGGTAAACATATCGAAGAATTTGCTTTTGCAACATCAGACCATTACCTGTGGGACGGCTCTGGGCTAAAGATGCCAGATGGACGACGTGTGTTTATAAGTGCTGCTTACAACCCTGAGAGCAAGGCTTTTGCGCATAAAGCATGGCTGGCACGACAGATTATTGAAAATTATTCTTACAAAACTCTGAAAGTACCGTTCCCATATCCCAAGATGACAGTATTTAATGGCGGTGGTGCTATGGAATATCCCATGATGGTCAATGAATATAATTTCACAGACAGCTGCGGAGATGCTTACGTTACAGCACATGAGATAGGTCATACATATTTCCCATTTCTCACGGGTGCTAATGAGACGTTCTACGCATGGATGGACGAGGGCATAATAAACTTTATTCCACGTTTCTTTGCCCAGTCGCTCTATCCCGACAAGTGCAAGAATATATACCGAGACATGATCAAACGTTATGCACCAGTAGCAGGAACAATAAGAGACATACCAATAGCTGTTAGCACTGCACTTGTCAGCGACCATACTGCTTATCGTCATATTGCATACAATCGCCCGGCTTTTGCCTTTTATGAGCTTGTCCAGTACGTTGGTGAAGACCAATTCTTTAAGGCTCTAAATGAATATGCCAAACGCTGGGAGTATAAACATCCTTATCCTTATGATTTCTTTTATACTTTTAATCAGGTACTGGGACAGGATCTGAGCTGGTTCTGGCGTCCTTATTTCTTTGAGTTCGCTTACCCAGACCTGGGAATTACTAAGTATGACTACAAGGACGGGAATTTGACAGTTACCATTAAAAACATTGGTGGTCTGCCTTTGCCAGTAAAGCTGACTATCACAGCTGCTGACGGCTCGCAGAAGGTTGTAGAACGTAAGATGGATGTGTGGAAAGACACTGGGCAAATAAATATTACTGTGCCAATGGCTCAGAAACCAAAGAAGATTGTGCTCGACGACCAGTTGGGTGCTGACAGAAACATGAAAGACAATGAGATAAACGTCAAGTAAATAATCGCAGGGAAGTTGACTTTTTATCAAACAACTTTTAAATTTGCTATGATAGAGGCTAACAGGGAAAGCCTTAAGACTTCCCTGACCAGGGGACACCCGTATGAGGTGTCCCCGCCTTTTTTTAGTATCTTATTATGCAGCTGTCAGCAAATAGCGACACAAGCCCTGTATGTCCCCATCTGAGAAATGATTTTCAGGCTAATAGTCTTAAAAGTTGAGAAATATTTGATTGTGATCGAATATTGTGTAGTTTTTGCAGGAAATTTGGATAGAAACGAATTTTAGGAAAAAAATAGATTAAAAATCCGCGACTTCTATCCACGCTTCGTGCTTTCTATGGATGACTTAAGCATAAATCGCTCTGGTGTTCAGCATAAGCGGGTTTGGGAGTTTGTGGAGGAGGCATTAGACGTATTTAGTTGATTTCGTGAGATTCAAACAATGAATAATTTTGTTTTACTGCTTACCAATAGTTTATCACTTTTTCAGCAAAGCCGAGCAAGTCTTTTACTTCAATAACCTGTCCATCGTCCAGGATTGCCTTTCCAGAGAAGCGCCCGAAAACCTGGTGCTGGATAGACCTGAGAAGAATAAAGTTCATGTTCGAATTTCTGTCAATGATTGGTTCAAAATCCATTTCAAATCTACTGTCATTACTAGTAAATTTCCATGGATTTAGGTAATTGTCCCTGGGTATGTGAAACCTGATATGGTCAAGTTTATGAATCTTGCCGTCATAGAACAAGGCATTTTCCGATGCCTGGGAGTTGTCGCCGAAGCCATAGCCAATGTTGAATCCAAATAATTTACCGCTAATTTTTCCTGATGCTGAGCCCCAATACCAGGTGTTTTTATATGGCCATACGCCACGCCCCCAATCCAGCACAGCAAAGGAATTTTCAGGGTCAAAGATGATTTCTTTGTCGCCAAGTCTGACACTTCCCTCGGCAGGCATAGAATTGATTTTCTGATTATAATAGAAGGCGTGTTTATTTTCTGGGAATGGGATAGTTATGACTATTGATTCGTGGCTGCTTGGCTGTGTTAGTATTATTTTTCCCTTTAAGTCTGCTTTGTCCTGAAAGTTTTTGTAGCTAAATTCCAGAATTCTTTTTTCCTGTTCTCTTATAAAGCTGAGTTTAACTCTTTTGTTATTAAAAAATATGTTTCCTGATTTCGAAGTTGTGGGTAAATTTAGATTGCCCATTGGGAAAGGTATTAACACGGACTTTGTTGTTTCGAGCGGGATGATGAAATCGAGGACCGTGGCAGATATAAGTCCCATATATCCAAGGTCAGCGATGGTCAATGCAAGTCCATAGTCATTATTTAGAATGCAGTAATAATCCCATTCTTTGATTCTCAGACGTGATGCTTTTATATTTTGTCTGTTATAATTGAGAATGGGTCTCTTTGCCCAGCCTATCTGCTTTAGGCTACCATCCTTTGTTAGCAGGTCATCTGGCTTTGCGATGAAATTTTGCATAGTATTTTGGAATTAGAAATAAATAAGACTTGTTTATCTATAAAAATTATTTTCTTATGCTTTTTATGAGTTTCTCGGCTTCATAAATAGTGTCATATTTTTCTTTTCTTATTTCTTTACTGGATAAATCTATTTTTATCCTTTTTAGAAATTCTTTGAAATCTGGATTCTCATCTGCAAGTTTATTGATTGTATCCCAGTCCAACTCGTTTTTATGTCTTGCAGGCAAAATAATTTCAGAAGAATCAGGTTCCTCAATATCTAATTTGATTATTCCTATTCCAAAAGCTGTGGATAGTCTTTTTAGCTCAGATAATAATTCTTCATCTTGATCCATTTCTGCTGTTACTAAATAGCCTTCATTTGCCCACGAAGAGTTTGAGACTGATTGAAAGAAAGATTCTCTGAGATTGTGGAATCCTAAATTCTTTTTTAATTCAAAAGAATATAGAACTACTGAGGGTGAGCCTATCTCTTTCGCAAAATCAATAACTTCCGTGGTCCATTCTTCAATTGGAAAATAAACTCCTACCATATCGGGATGCAGCCATTGAGAATATTTAGCTTTTTTATTTGACTTTTCATGGTATATTGTTTTGGTGAAAATTTGCATATAAGTGTATGCAAAATATGATAAAAAAGGGTGCAAATCCCTTTCTCTGTATTTTTTTAAGTCTTTTGGTGATTCTATTTTTCCTTTTTCTTCTTTTTCTATTTTTCTTAGTTCATCTTCCGAAATAAGATGTTTTAGAAAAAATTTTCTCGGCTTAGAATCAATTTTTAGAAAAGGCGTATTAGGATTATCTTTTATATCAACATAAATTTGAGCTCCTACTGATAACCATGGCGTTTTCCCTTTAGTTCCGCAGAGTTTATCGTAACCTTTTTCTACCGCAATTTTCCAAATCTCGTTTACTGTAAGAGGACGTTTTTCTTCTTCTAATACTTTTTGTGCTAATTCCTTAAAAGTAAGTTTCATAGTTTATTTTTGTGATTTTCTGTATAAATTAAAAAAAGAATTACAAATTATCAATCTGAAACCTTCTCACACGCTCACACCATAGGTCCGCAAGGCGTCGTTCAGAGATGTCTTCAGGTCTGTGCTCTTCTTGCGCTGGCCAATAATCAGTGCTACTGGTACATAATACTCTCCGGCAGGGAACTGCTTGGGCCGCATGCCAGGGATGACTACGCTACGTGGCGGCACATAGCCCCTGTATTCCTTTGGCTGCTCGCCTGTTACGTCAATTATCCGAGTCGAAGCTGTTATCACTACATTTGCGCCGAGCACGGCTTCGCGACCAATGCGAGCACCTTCTACGATGATGCAGCGTGAACCGATAAATGCTCCGTCCTCTATGATTACAGGTGCTGCCTGCACAGGCTCCAGCACTCCGCCAATGCCCACGCCACCGCTCAGATGTACGCCTTTGCCAATCTGCGCACACGAGCCCACAGTTGCCCAGGTGTCAACCATTGTGCCGCTGTCCACATAAGCTCCAATGTTTATGTACGAAGGCATCATTATAACGTCTGGCGCTACATACGAGCCATAACGTGCCACAGCATGCGGTACAACGCGCACCTTGAGCTGGTCATAACCGTGTTTCAGCGGTATTTTATCATGAAATTCCAGTACACCTGCTTCCATTTTCTGCATGGGACGCAGCGGAAAGTATAATATCACGGCTTTTTTTACCCAATCATTAACCTTCCAACCGTCTTCGCTTGGCTCGGCTACGCGTATTTGTCCTTTGTCCAGCCATTCAATTACTTGTTCTATGGCCTGACGAACTTGTTTTTTCTCCAGAAGGGAACGATCTTCCCATGCTTGCTCGATAAGTTGTTTTGTCTGTTCCATAGCTTTATTGAGTTTTATTTTCATTTTTTGGGAAAAGAAGTGAATAACCAATGCTCAGCCCCAATATCACTATGATAAAGAGCAGTGAATGCACATTAGTAAAGCCCCATTGATGAAGCTTACTGGCAAAGAGAAGCTTCAGACCGATGAAGACAAGCAGTATGCCCACGCCGTATTGCAAGGCGTAGAACTGTTCAACAATTTTTGCCAGAAAGAAATACAAAGCTCTCAGCCCCAGAATAGCGAAAATATTGGAAAAGAACACGATAAAGGGGTCTAATGTTACGGAAAAAACTGCTGGTATTGAGTCAAAAGCAAAGATTACATCCGAAAATTCTATAAAAACCAACACAAGAAAAAGTGGTGTTACGTGCCAAAATTTATCTTTTGGACGCACAAAGAAATGTCCGCCTACAAAACGCGGAAAAACGTGTGTGTGCCGTGATAGGAATTTTATCACAGGATGATCCTGCGGCTCTACATGATTTTCGCCTTTCTCGAAAAATACCTTTGTCCCTGAATACAAGAGAAACAAACCGAACAGATACAATATCCAATGAAATTTAAGCACCAGCGCTGCACCAATGAAAATAAACAATGTTCTGAGCACAATAGCCCCAAGTATGCCCCAGAAAAGCACTCGTTTGTGGTGCCGTGAGTGAACATGAAATGCCGAAAAAATCATTATCATCACAAACAGATTGTCCACAGACAAGGTCTTCTCAAGTAGATAGCCGGTAATATAATTTATAGCCATCTGGTGGTCAAAGGTTCTTAGACTTGCACGGTAATCGTTGGGATTAACCTGGATAGAATACTCGTATTTACGTATAACTTCCTGTAGCTGTGTGATGTTGTGTATTCCGTGAATCAGATGTCCTTGATAATAAATGAACAATCCAAAGCCCAGACCGAGCGTAATCCACAGCAGCGTCCACAGGAAAGCTCCTTTTATACTGACTTCATGGCTCTCTTTGTCAAAGATAAGCAAATCAACAAGCAGGATAGCAAGGATAATCGTTATAACGCCAATATAGAAGACAATCTCTGTCCAGTGCATAATGTCTATTAATGTTCGTTATACAAAGATATGGATTTTGCCCGACTTTCAAATTATGCCTAATTGTGCAGATACGGTTCTGGCGGTCTCAAGGACAAGGCTTTTTTTTGAGCAGGTTATATTTTGTAGCATTGAATAGAATTGTGTAACTTTCTACAAATAAAAATTTACTATACCATGTCTGACAAAGCTCCTTTTTGGCAAAGAATAGTGGTAAAGGTAGGCTTCTGGGCTCTGGGTAAAGCAGCGGCAAAGGCGAGTGCAATGGACCCGGTTATTAAGCAGGAAGTTAGCAACTGGCCTGAGGGCTTTAGGATAACGTTGAGTGTATTGCCTTCAGGACCGTCAGCGTCCTGGCAGAAGCAGGGCGAGCGCCTACGTTACCTTGGCGCTGGTACATCCGTACAGCCAGACCTAAAGGTAGATATAAAATCTCTCAAAGCTGCTGTACGGATGATACTTGCCCAGCTGGGCATCGCCCGTGCTTATGCCTATCGCCGTATAGCGATAGAAGGCAATACTGTCGATGCAATGGTACTCACGCGTATATTGGACCGTGTGGAAGCATATCTTTTTCCACGCTTCCTGAGTAAAAATATTCTCAAACAAGTGCCCCGTTTTGGCTTGCGTGAATACTGGTATAATTTGCTGATATATCTTGGACTGCTGCTGCCTTAGAAATTTGTCGTTTTTTTGAAGGAAATATTCTAATTCGTAAATTGATGGGACATAAGCAAAAAAATAGGCTGCTCAGAGGGCAGCCTATTTTTTTTTGCTCTCTGTTGAGCTTTAATCACGCTTTTTCAGAAGTCATATTTGACCGATAGAGCCAGCAAGTCCAGGTCTTTTAGAGAAGTAAAAATGTCCTTTCCCTTGCCACCGAATAGTCCCAAAGATAGCGTTATTTCAGTATTAAGATTGGGCTTGTATATGACCTGTGGCATGTATAGAAGAGTGTAATTATCCTTAAGCTCCTTGTAATCTGTAACGATGAATGAGCCAGAAATCGGTGCAATTTTTAGCTTGTCATAGAAAAGGCTCTTTTCTATACGAAGCAAATAGTAATCGTTTAGACCGCCGTTAAAGCGCTCATGAAGGAAGCCGTGAACAAACTGGAAATTAGCATATATCCCGTCTGGGAAGGTGTAATCAGCTCCGAGAACATATTTTACATAAGGCAGACCTTTTTTCTGCAGGGTGCTGTCAACCGTGTATGTTACGGGCTGTGGTGGAAACTGTGTCATGTCATAAGTGTGTAAAATAGAGGTGAATTTAATTGCACCTTTTGGGAAAAATGCAGCTGCTTCGCCCCAGACACCGATTCCTGCAATATTTCCTGCAAAGTCAAACCCGAGAATATGATGGCGCGGGTAATAGAAATCAACGTTTACTGCTGTATTGCCTTGAGCATCTAGTACTTGCATATCAATATTCTTGAACAGCGGCAAATAATCACGTCCATACACATAGCTTAACGAAAAGTCAAACCCAGCAACAAATCCTTTGAGCTTAATACCACCAATAAATTGCGAGCTGAGCTTGTTGTCAGGCAATGTTATTGTGGAACTAAAAGAGCTCATAGTCAGCCCTTGTGGCATGGTTATAAATTGAGCTGGGTCGAACAAGTTAGCATAAATACCTACTGGCATGTTGGCGGGGCGGAAAAATGGTTCTGCCACTGCTTCTATGTACCAGTCATTATTCAGATAGTAGTCAAACCGCAAAGCATCTGCACCACGACGTCGTCCAAAGTCCAGGACATCTTCCAGGTCGAGAGGATTGAGATTATCTGTGGGGTTGATCTTATCAGCAGTGCCCCATGTTATAATCTGGCGTCCGGCAGTGAAGTCGAGATTTTTAACCAGAAAATCATTTATTTGTACATAAGCCTGGCGAATTTCCAGATTTATTGGGTCAACAATGCCTTTGTTAAAAAGATCATTTATTTGTCCCACTTGTGGCAGCCCTATGTTGCGTATCCAAACTTGTGCATAAAATTTTGCATTGCCAGAGAAATTTTCCTGTAGCTTCAGATCCAGACGGTTTTCGTTCCATGCCCAGGGATTACCTTTTTTCAGCAGGACACGTTCGTTGCTCAGAAGCTGCCCACCTATGCTTAGCCCCGTAGAATCTTGGGCATAAAGCGCAATCATACCAAAGATTGCAAAGAACAGTATTGTTAGGCGTTTCATAGTATTTAAAATTTTTATTGTTTCATAAAACGAACAGAGAAAATGTCATCACTCAGACCAGTGTCAAACTTTGTAGAGAGTACTTCCATTTTTGTGGAATGCTTGGTCTTAAGGTCTTTGGCTGTCATGGTCTTGGCATACCAGTAATTGCCAGATTTGACAAAATTGAATGTCAGTACCTTTGCCTTTTTATTACCACGGTTGTAAAATTCAACTTGAACGGGTAAATAATCTTTGTTGACAGTCAATATAGCCTTGGAGTATTGAGAGCGCTCTTTGGGTGTGAGCTCGAGCACGAATTTGTCTGCATCCTTGCTAAGCAATTTAGCATTGTATTTGTTTTTGTAGCTTTTTGCCTGCAAGTCTTCGTAAGTCAGATCAGTGCCAGCAAATTTTTGGTTCTTGACGCTCGAAGCAATACGCCTTTCCTTGCCATAAGCAGGCATATATACATACATTACATCATTGGGCAGCGATAGGAAACCTATACCTTTGTAAGCTGCTGGTGATGTGAATTTTATCAGACGTTTGTTTTTATCTTTCTGCCAAATAATAGCTGTTCGTACCTGCTCATGACCATTGCGGTCTGTCAACGTCATTCTAATGGTCTGCTTAGCGTCTTGTGGTGCGGATGTGAGCTGGTCAACTTTGTCCAGTATCTGCTGTGCTGTCTGAGCTTTCGTATTGAAACTGAATACGAAAGCTACCAGGATTAGTAAAATGTGTTTTGCTTTCATTGTTCTGTATTTTTTTGATTTTTTGTTTCTACCAAATAAATAATAGCGGGCAGCAATGTTACTGCCGAGAGTCCTGCTACGAGCATACTCAAAGACATGAGAATAGCAAACTGATTAAGAGGAACAAGATTTGAGAAAATGAAGATAAAGAAGCCTGCTGCTACGGCTACAAGATTGATAAATATAGCATTACCACTTGTACGTATGGTCTCTTTCAGCGCATCCATGACGCCCAAACCAGATTGACGGTAAGCTCTATAGTGCGATACAATATGCACTGCATAGTCAATGCCCACACCAAGCGTAATACTTGCCACAAGGACAGTTGCTACGTTCAGAGGTATCCCAACATATCCCATGAATCCGTAACTAATTATAATAGTTATCAGCAGTGGTACCATAGCCATAAGTCCGCTCTGCAAAGACCAAAGAGTCAGCGACACAATTATTAGCATCAAAATAATAGCAATGCCAAGACTCGAGAACTGACTGGTAAGCAGGCTACGGTCTAAGTGAACGTAAATTTGCGGCAGCCCAGTAATACGCATTTTTATCTTGTCTGTTGAATTCTGCTTAATGTAATTGTTCATCAGCTTTACAAAACCATCATAAGCCTTGCTATCCACGGTTGAGAATCGTGCTTGTATAACGGCTTCGTTAAGATCATAATTGACGAGCTGGTCCATAATATCTTCGCCTTCTATCATCATCCACAGCTGCTCAATTTTTGCTCTGTCATTTGGTATGCGGTAGCCTTCGCCCATTGCTTCGTTCATTTGTGCAATTAGGTCTGCTACCGAGAATGTGTGGGACACGTAAGGGCTGTGTTCTTTCATGAATTTTTCTGTATCAAACATTTTTTGTAGAAAAGCTGGGTCTTGTACATCACCGTCGAATACCATGTAAATAGGACTTGCACCTCCCAATTCATTGTCTATCAGTTCTTCACCTACGCGGGATGGGCTGCCTTTGTGGAAATATTTTGCCATATCAACCTGACGCTTGATAAAGAATATACCAATGCCCATTATCAGAGCAAAAGCTACCCATACAGTAATTATTCTTTTTGGATGCTTGGTAATGCGCACAGAGAGTGGTATGAGTACCTTGTTGACAAATTTCGTTTCCTGTGGTCTCTTGGCTGTTTTTTTCCTGTAACCAGAAACAGTGCTTATTAGTGCTGGAGTGAAGATTATTGCAAGCAGGAATGAGAAAGTTATACCTACAGCCGTAAAGATACCATAATCACGAATCATTGTCAGATATGAGCCTACAATGAAGGACATAAAGCCAAAGGCTGTGGTTATGTAAGCCAGGAATACAGGAATTGTTATAAATGCCATAGCTCGCACAAGAGCCTTTTGTCTATCGCCCAGGTCTATTTCATTCAGTCGGTTCAAGACGTGTATCGTATAAGCACTGCCCAGAGCAAGTAAAATCCCTGGAATTGTATCTGAAATCATTGTCAGTTTGTGCCCAGTAAGCACCATCAGACCCAGAGTCCAAACAATGGCAATGCCCACATTTAGCAAAGGCAGAACCACACCACGGACAGAATGGAAGCCCAGAGCCAATATGATTATGATTATCAGTGCTGTGATAGGTAGCAGGAACTTCAAATCATTGAAAATAATTTGAGAGCTGTCGAGAGCCATGAACGGCATTCCAGCATAATAGAGCTTTTCGTGATGACGTAGATGTATTTTGCTAATGATTTTTTTTATGGCTAAGGATATGGAATCTTCGTGATAATCAGGGCTGTATGTTGCTATTATTGCAGTTATTGTGCTATCGTCGGATACAATGACGCCGTGGTACATGTCTTTTGAGAAAACCTTGTCTCTGAGTTTTTTCAAGTCTTCGGGTGTTTGTGGAAGGTTGTATTCATCTACAAGACGACCTACTTCCATGCCCCACTCGGTAGTGTGAATATCAATGACATTTGTCAGACTCGTAACGTGTGTTATGGCGTTGAGAGTCATGAGCGAATCCGTTATATCGCGAATATCCTCAAGCACATCAGTTCGAAAAACATTGTCCGTTTTTAGCAATAGCATGGCAGTTGTGTTGCCTTGGTATTTTTTGCCAATTTCTTTGTAAAGCTTAGCTGCTGGGTCAGTATTTGGCAGGGAGTTTATTATGTCGGCATCCACCTTTATCTTTGTAGCATAATAGCCTAAGATTACAGTCAGGATAGCTACTATAGTAATGATTGGTATGCGCCAACGTACTACCCACTCGGATAGCTTGAGCATTGCTTTATTAACCTTTTCTTCCATAATCTTTTATTTTTATTTCTTAATTTAGTCTTCTGTTTTGTCCTTTTTGGCTATGCCATCGAAGAGCATGTCCACCAAAATATCGATTTTGTCTTGTATTGTTGTTTCGTGATTATCCAGAAGGACAGGTTCTTCCAGTCCTCTCATAGCTGCTGTTATGGCTATGGCAACTGTCTGTATATTTTGTTCTCGCAGGTCTATTTCATTGTTTTGTATGCCTTTTATCAGAATTTGTTTTATAAGCTGAATTTCGTATTCGTCATGCTTGCGCCGATATTTATATACCATGGGATAATATCGGTAATAATCATCGTTCTTTATTACGTGATAATAATTCATCACGTCGCGAGCCAATTGAAAACGCCTTTTGACGTAACATTTTAGCATTGTACGTGCATCATCATGCGAGGCGATAATCTTCATTAGCTCGTTGAGTATGTAGTTTGCTTCTTTTTCTATGACAGCCGCAAATAACTGTTCTTTGTTCCTAAAATAATAGTAGAGAGTACTTTTGCCTTTCCTCGCTTCACGGGCTATTATTTCCATTGTCGTACGGTCAAATCCTAACTGCGAAAAAATCTTCTCTGCAATATCGATAAGTTGCTGACGTATCTTTTCTTTGTCTTTCATTGTACTTTTAGACTAAAAATGTTTTTCGTTCTAAAAATAAAAACATGTAATTACAAATGCAAAAAAATTTGATAAAAAAATTGTTTTGTGTTATAGGTAACCAGTGTATCATTGATTATAGTGGCTATTACTTGATTAGTATGAATTGCCCGTTAACAGAGTTTGGCAAGATGATTAAATGGGTCAAGCAATTTTGAGAAAACATAATTTTTATTAATCTTAGCTTTCTCTGAGAATATCTGGTGCTAATAATGATAATCGCTTCAATTACAGGTAAATATCTAAAAAACGCTAAATGTTTCTTTCTAATCACACTTTGAATGTCTTATCAATAGCCTGGATGGCTATAGCTTTGGTAATCTTTCCGTTATTACTTAAGGTGCGGGCACCTTATGGACGCCATACCAGGACAACCTGGGGACCTATGATTTCCAACCAATTGGGCTGGTTTGTAATGGAAATACCTTCGTTTTTGATAATACTTTTCTTTTACATTAAGAGCAATAATATAACAAGTTTTTATTTCAATATTGTCTTCTGGCTGTGGCTGTTTCATTATATACATAGGGCTATGATTTTCCCATTCATGACACGCACCAAAGGCAAGAAAATTCCGGTTGTAATTGTGCTAATGGGCATGTTCTTCAATTTTGTGAATGCTTTTTTGAACGGCGCTTATATGGCTTATTACTTTGACGGACATAGTATTACACTCGTAATGTTTGTGCGTCTCTCTGTTGGGCTATTGCTATTTGTCTTGGGTATGTACATAAATATTCGTTCGGATTATATGTTGATTAATCTGAGAAAGACTGGTGAGACTGGATACAAGGTGCCGCATGGGTGGCTATTTGAGTATATTTCTTGTCCTAATTATTTTGGTGAGATGTTGGAATGGCTTGGGTTTGCTGTGTTGGCGTGGAATCTACCTGCTCTTTCGTTTTTTGTGTGGACTGTAGCTAATCTACTGCCTCGTGCTTTGAGCAATCATCGTTGGTATTATGAGAAATTTCCAGATTATCCTTCTGAACGTAAAGCTGTTATCCCATTTATTTTATAATTTTTAATTTTGAAGAAAAAATACAGATATGGACAAATGGTCTCTTAAGGATAAAGTGGCTGTCGTTACAGGCGGTACCAAGGGCATTGGGCGTGCCATAGCCCAGGAGTTTCTCTCGCTTGGTGCCAAGGTTTATATTGTTGCGCGCACTGAGCAGGATGTTAATGATTTGGTCAGAAAGTGGCAAGCTCAGGGCAAAAAGGCTCAAGGCATTGTGGCGGATGTCTCGAACGAAGAGCAGCGTCAGAGAATATTTGATACAGTAGCACAAGATTATGATTTTCTGGATATTCTGGTTAATAATGCTGGCACAAATTTCCGCAAGCCATCCGAACAGTACACAGAGCAGGAGATTATGACCCTTGCCAATATTAATTATATTTCAGCATATCGTTTAAGTGCCTTGTTTCTTCCGCTATTGCGTCGTGGACATGATCCGGCAATAGTAAATATTGGTTCAGTAGCGGGTAAAGTTTTCATAGGCAGTGCAGTACCCTATTCAGCAGCCAAAGCAGCGCTTATGCACACAACTGCTATTCTTGGCATAGAATGGGCTAAATATGGTGTAAGAGTAAATGCGGTTGCGCCATGGTACACGCTCACGCCGCACACTGCCAAAGCATTAGAGAATGAGAAATACAGAGAGCAGGTTGAGCTTCTCACCCCCATAGGTCGTGTTGCCAGACCTGAGGAAATTGCGTCTGTCGTGGCTTTTCTGGCCATGCCTGCAAGCTCTTTTATCACGGGTCAGACTATCTTTGCCGATGGTGGCTTTACAAAATTGGGCTTCCCTCTTCATAGATAAAAACTTGTTCAATCTCAGACTTATTTAAACAAATTAGCTTATCTTTGCATTTCAGATTAATGCTTAAAACATACACAAATGGCACAACAACAGGATGACAAACTCAAGAAAATAATAGCACACGCCAAAGAATATGGCTTTATCTTTCCTTCCTCGGAGATTTACGATGGACTGGGGGCTGTGTACGATTATGGACAAAACGGCGTAGAACTTAAGAACAATATCAAAGAATACTGGTGGAAATCAATGGTTTATCTCAACGAAAATATCGTTGGTATTGACTCGGCAATATTCATGCATCCCAAGGTCTGGAAAGCTTCTGGACATGTGGACGCCTTCAATGATCCATTGATTGACAACAAAGACAGCAAAAAACGCTATCGTGCTGACCAGCTCATCGAAAACTTGATGAGCAAGATAGAAGAAAAGATAGAAAAGGAAGTCAACAAGGGACGCAAGAGATTTGGTAATGATTTCGACGAAGAGAAGTTCATTGCTACCAATCCCAATGTCCAGCGTCATAAGAAAAAACTGGCTGATATATACAACCGTTATGTCAAGGCAATGCAGGACAATGACCTTGATGAGCTGTACAATATTATTGTGGACTTTGGTATAGCAGATCCTGAGACAGGCTCCAAGAATTGGACAAGCGTACGTCAATTTAATCTGATGTTTCAGACGCAGTTCGGCTCTGTTGCTGATGATTCCAGCCGTGTATATTTGCGCCCAGAGACAGCCCAGGGCATTTTTGTAAACTTCTTGAATGTGATGAAGACCAGTCGTATGCGTCTGCCTTTTGGTATTGCGCAGATAGGTAAAGCTTTTCGCAACGAGATAGTAGCACGGCAGTTTGTTTTCAGAATGCGCGAGTTTGAGCAGATGGAAATGCAGTTTTTTATCCGTCCTGGTACAGAAATAGAGTGGTTCGAATACTGGAAAAATTATCGCCTCCGCTGGCATAAGAATATGGGACTAGGCGATGAGAAATATCGCATACACGAGCACGAAAAATTAGCTCATTATGCCAATGCAGCCGTGGACATTGAGTTTCATTTTCCTATGGGCTTCAAGGAAATAGAGGGCATTCACTCACGTACAGATTTTGACTTGAGTCAGCATGAGAAATTTTCAGGTAAAAAATTACAATTTTTTGACCATGAGCTCGGTAAATCTTATGTGCCTTATGTTGTCGAGACGTCAATAGGTCTTGACCGTACGGTGTTGGCTATTCTTAGTGCTTCTTACCATGAGGAAGATGTATCCGAAAAAGGGCAGACAGAAACTCGCATTGTCCTGAGCATGCCACCGGCGCTGGCACCAATCAAGGCAGCTATCTTTCCACTTGTGCGTAAAGATGGGCTTCCTGATGTGGCTCGAAAAATCCACAAAATGCTGCGCACAAGGTTTAATGTTATGTACGAAGAGAAAGACTCTATTGGCAAGCGTTATCGTCGTCAAGATGCAATCGGTACGCCATATTGTATAACGGTCGATTTTCAGACTTTGGATGATAATACAGTAACAGTGCGTGATCGTGACACAATGGAGCAGATTCGTGTGCCTATTGAGCGTCTGCCGCAGATGATAGAAGAAAAGATATCAATGGCGCAGTTTCTCGAGCAACTTGATGTATAAATTTGTTACTGAAAACAAAAAAAGAGCGCCCAGCGGGCGCTCTTTTTTTATGACTAAATGCAACTTATTATCTCATGATAATCTTGCTTGTAGAAATGCCTTTATTAGTATAGACACGAACCATGTAAACACCTGGCTTAAGGTCAGCTACACCAATAGAAGCGCGTCTTCCACTTATGTTGATGCTCTTGACAGCCTGTCCAACAGCATTGTAGATTTCAACTTTTTTAATGTTGTTATCGGCAGTGATATTTAGCTCGTTAGTAACAGGATTTGGATAAACGCTGAGGTTTGCAACACTAACATCATTGACTCCAGCACTTCTCACATACTCTAAGCCATTATATCCTTTCTGAAGTGGGTTTAGACGATAGAAGCCATAACCATAAGTCAGAACACCAGTTATGTTATAAATACCGTGGAAACTAATTGTATCATAACTCTGATAATGATAATCAATATCGTCATCTACTACAAAGTTTGTAGTTCCACCATCATCTGATGCAATATATTCGTAGTAGCTTGTAGGACCAGAGAGGAACATAGCATTTTGAACTTGTATCAAAAGTCCTTCATAAGGCTCAATTGTAGAATCGTCTTCTGTTTGTTCTGTAGTGCCTGGTGCAAATCCGATTGTAGAGCCAGAAACGGTTGTAGGTGTTATGGGTGAAGTAACATTATCATTTTTGTTTACCAAGATGCCAAAAGCTATTTCAGTTTCTCCTTTGTATTCTGAGCGAGTCCCAGCTACAGTAACTAAATCGCCAACTTCTACCATGTCAGGGAGTTTTTTATTAGGATCATATACCAATATTCCGTGCTTTGGAAGAGTATCGTCCTGTATCCATATCTGATTATAATTATCGTTTGCTGTAACATAAC
The DNA here is from genome assembly GCA_027015275.1 of Bacteroidales bacterium. Classification (GTDB taxonomy): domain Bacteria; phylum Bacteroidota; class Bacteroidia; order Bacteroidales; family S143-33; genus S143-33. The sequence goes on from JALWCU010000184.1 coordinate 16,856, forward strand.
CCTGAGCTGTAAGAGTGATACCATTGTCAAGATGATTTGCATTAGCTGTGTTAAGCATATCAATAGGTGCAATACCTGCATAGAAGACGGCTGATGTCTGGTTCAGTGCATCTGTTATTGTATCTGGAACATTGTCAAACTCAATAGCTTTATCAGTATATAGATATACGACATTGTCATCAACTTTATATCCAGTAAAGTTGACATTTAAAGAAGAAGATATTGAATCTAAAACGAAATTTGGATTATCCTGTTCGTATTCTAATGCAATTGTGGTATCATTAACAGTATAAGCCATAGACAGAGTCATAAGCTTGAGATTACCTTTAACAGTTATACTGTCAACTTGATAGGTTGTTGTATAATTTGCCCCTCCATTATATACGAAAGCTAAATAAATATTGGAATCTAAATCCAGACTATCTAAATTAAATTCAAATTTGTTCCATACATACTTACCCCCCAAAGAGAAGCTGTTTTTCAGTACTTTCCAGTCAGAGTTCTTAAAGTTCGAAGTGTCCAGTTTAGTTGTATAAAGAATTCTTAAGATAACTGTATCAGGATCTATTACTGGGTAGGCCCAGCATACGTCAAGGCTAAGGACGTTTCCAGTTGATTTGCTCAGATCAATGGCTGGAGTGATAGCCCAGGTTTCATTAGTATCAGCAGTCATGCCATAGGCTGATGCTTTCAGATAATAGTTACCGCTATAGCTATTGACATACCATATATGCTGTGAGCCAGAGGTATTTCCTAAGTCCACAGTGTCAACAATCCATCCGGCTGCTTTTAATTTAGTAGCAGAGTTGTTGTTCTGGAAGTCTTCGTAAAAAATAGTAGACTGGGCGTTTAAGGTCAATCCAATTACTAAGACAGAAAAGAGTAAAAATAATTTTTTCATAGCTCTATAATTTTAAGTTTATTTTGGGTAACCTCAAATTTAATGAAAAATCTAAAAAAATCAAGTTTAGCTGAATCTTAATTATAAAAAATCAGTTTTTTTTCTTAAGTTTTTTTTAGATATTTGGTTTAATAAAAAGCATTTAGAGTGAAAGAGGGAACGAGAAAACTATTTGAGAGCCTAAAGTTTTGTAATTATAAGCTGAGTTTTGTCTTAGATATTACTCAGAAGATTATTGATAATCATCCTATAGAGGAGATAATGGCTGTGTTGTCTGAGTTGTTGACTCAGAAATTACACATCCGCCAGTTTCTATTTTATTACAAGGGAGATAGTGGTTGGCGGCTGAAGTTTGCCTTGGGCGTAGATGAGAAGAAATTTAGAGAACTAAATATTGATACTACTTTGAGTAAATACACAGAAATAACCATGGTCAGAGGTTCTAAAACAGAAGTAGGACTATTTGACTTTGTCATACCAATTATGTACAAGGATGCAGTTTTGGCATATTTGCTGGTAGGGGACTTGGAAGATACGAGCATAGGGATGAGTCCAGCTGTTAAGAGTTTAAAGTTTGTGCAGACAGTGGCAAATATGATAGTAGTGGCTATGGAAAAGCGTAAGTTGATATTAGAGGCAATAGAGCGTGAACGTATGAAAAAAGAGCTGGAGACGGCTTCTCGCATTCAGAGGATGCTTATACCTGGAATGGATGTTTTGCCCAAGAGTAGAAAATTTAAAGTTTATGGTTATTATCTACCTCATTATGAATTAGGAGGAGATTTGTATGATCTGGGCATTCTATCCAAATATGAGTTTTATTTTGCTATAGCTGATGTGTCTGGTAAAGGTCTTTCGGCAGCATTGCTCATGTCCAATTTTCAGGCAAACTTGCGTGCACAGTTTGCGTCGCACGTACCACTTGAGCAGATGATACGTAGTCTTAACAATATAGTCATACGCAATTCTGAAGGAGGACACTTTATTACAATGTTTCTGGGTAAGTATAATTTTCGCAAGAATCGTCTTATATATGTCAATGCAGGACATCAGCCTGGTATTCTTTACGATAAGGTAAACCGAAAGATAAGGATTTTGTCAAAAGGCACAGTAGGCATTGGTATGGTGGACAATATTCCCAAGATAGATATTGGGAGGATCAATTTAAAAACATCTTCCAAGCTCCTGCTTTGTACAGACGGGGTAACAGAGTTAGCTCGAGGACGTGATATGGAAGCGGGCTTGCGCCGTCTTACGCGATTGATTCAGAACGATATGGATATTGATAAGACAATAGATAAAATTATTCGTGAACTTAAGCTTACAAAGACTAATCCTAATGTTTTCGATGATATAACGCTCTTAGGCTTTGACTTTAATGTTTGAGCGCCGAAATAATCTGCTAAGCGTTGAGCTATTTTCCTCTTCATTACCATAATCAGAAGGTACTATAACCTTGGGACTTTCCCACTTGCCGAGCCAGGCTTTTTTGTTCATTGGGAAACCATCTGCACTAAGGAATTTACCGTTTTTGTCTTTTTTTATTTTCCATGCTTTGCCCTCGAGTACTACTTTTTTAATTTCAATTACAAGGCTTGCAAGTGAAATATCAGGAAAGCGTTGACCTATTCTGATACCTATTTCGTTGTTCATTAGGTCCATAATCATACTTGCAGCGTCGGGTAAGTAGTATTCCTCGAGTCTATGTTTTTTATAATCTTGTTTGTTTCCTTTTTCATAAGCTCTTCCAAGCGAGTTAGCAGTTTTTGAACCGTATTTCTGTGTTATAAGCGCCATCCAAAGAATATGTCTGAAAGCATCTACCTGCCCACCGGCATAATCTCCATCCAGGTCTCCGCTGGTTATCTCACGATTAGCCATTTCTCTGGCCGTCTCTGATAGCTGCCACACACCCAGAGCAATGGGAATGTGCTTTATTAGCCACCAGAGCTCGTATCTATTGAGTGTCTTGATAGTTTTAAATGCATTGCGTATTGGAAAAGACATTAATCCTTCTTTTTTTTAGTCAAAATTTAGACCTATTATAAGTATATCTAAGTCATGTGAACCAACTAGATAGTTTTCAAAAAACGTTTTTATATTCGTCAGTGAATCAAGTTCTTTTAGCTGTTCTATGAGGTTATTTATCTCATCTAATTTAAAAATTTTGTCTTTATTTATTAATTCTTTGACGAAATTATTTGTAAAGGCAACTATGTAGCTATTCTCGGGAATAGTTATTATTTCAGATTCCTGAGAACTGCGGGGCGCTAATTGGATTATTTCACTGTTTAGCAGGTATATGAAATTGTTCTTATGACTGGCTTTGAGTTTTTTTGTCTTGGGTTGATTAATAATAACTGAGAAGTGAACTTGTTGATCAGCAAGGTGTGAACTTATTTTTTTGTTAAATTGGTCTTCAATCTTTTCAATGCTTACCTGTTCGAAGTTGTTATTTCGTAGGTACTGATACAGAATTTCGTTCATTAAACTAAAGGATATGAGACTTAAAAAAGCGCCATGGATACCAGATATATCGCTTTGTCCAAAGGCTATTATTTCATAATCATTGACTTTGTGAAACCACCAGAAATTACCTGATACAGTTTCCTTGGCTATGGATAGAATGAAATGTTCGTGCTCTAAAGGCAAGTTATTTGGTGAGTTGAGCAACGCATTCTGAATACGCAGTGCATATTGTATGCTTTCACTTATTTGTTTATTCAGTTCCTCTATTATTGATTTTTGTTTTTCCAGAGATTTGGTCTGTTTGGTGAGAAGACTGTTTTTTTGTTCTAGTATGTCTTGCTGGGATTTTATCTCATCGTTCATTGCTGTGATAATCTCAGCTGTTATCCTGAGTTCCTCTACTTTCTCATCCAGTTCGATATTACTGATTTCAAGTTCTTTGTTCCGCTCAGCAACTTTCTGTGTTCTCTGGTCAATGATTTTTTGCAGATTAATGTTAATGTTTTGTAATTGCTTGAATATCTTTATATTGTTGACTATGGTGGCAATTTGTACGCTTATTAAATTAAATAGTTTTTCGTCAGAATTGCTGAAATAGTCATGATCTTTTTCCAAATAAATCAATCCTGTGGGATGTCCTTTACTTCCAATCGTAGAGAGAAGAATTGATTTAAAGCCAAGATTGAATTTTCCTTTGATAAGTCGATATAGTTTGTTTCTATCACTGATGATAAAGGCTTCGTCATTGTGTACAGCCAGTTCAATGAAATCAGATAAAATTCTATTTTTTTCGCTACCTGCTTTATTAATCTCAATTTTTCGCTCATATTCTTTTACTCTGTTCTTGTCCACAACCGATCTGAGGTAATAATGTGGGCCTTCTATGGTGAAGAACATTACTAAGTCAGCTTTGAAGTGTTTTTTTAATGTCTTTAGCAAAGGAACTATACTATCAAATCTAACCTCACTAATTTGTTTCTTTACTTTATCAAGTTTTTTGAAATAACTGGTTAGTCTTTCTGCTTTGTGTAGCGTGTTTATTTGTTTATCAGATATCAAGATAGCCTGCGTAGTAACAAAGATAAACAGTCCGAAATCAGATAAATAGACAGAGTGAATGATTTGATATTCATACAAAACATCATTGAGTGCAAATGCTGCTAAGATTAAGATACCCAGGAATGGGATGAGGAAAAGTTTGCTATTTTCTCTCTTAAGAATATGGGAATAGCCAATAATGATATACACAGAGGCAGCACCCAAAGCAGCAATGAAAATCATCAAGGTTGCTGAGAAAAAACGAGTGGGTGTGACAAAGACAACAATTATCAACAGCAGAATAACTGCATTAGATAGGGATATTATGAAGTTCCATATCTTACTCATGTGATTTTTCAGGAAAAGCTTGAAAAATGCAAGTAAGAAAAATATTTTCCCGTAATTGGTGATGAAGTTTATTTTATGAACAAGTACCCAGGAGATATTAGGAAAGATGCTGGTTATCAGAAAGTCATCATTAAATAAGGTATATATCCCTGCCAGTAGGATTGAGAAGCCTAGCAGGAATGCATCCCAATTTTTTTTCGTATATGTGTACAACCAGAGTAAATAAATTGCAAAGATTATGAATCCGCCAAATATAAAGAATACTGATATAGATTTTATTAAAAAACGGTTGTTGATGTAATGAGCATATCCAATGACAGGTGCTTTTATAATACCGCCATTGTGATGGTGATAGCTACTGACTTCTATTACAACGTCTAATGTATCTTTGCTAGTAAAGAATGTTACTATCTGTGTGCCACGTTTAGGTTTTTCTTTTGCTCTCGAATCCCCGACTATGCCGTTTTTCAGATATAATGAATCATTAATCCAGATATTATAGGCACAGAAAATATCTATAAGCTTGATTGCATAAAGTGTGTTTTTTTTAGGAAGAATTATTTTGGTGTGGTAGGTGCCATAACCATAATGGAAAAATCTAGGATCATTAGCCCAGTTACTGGGTACATCTATCAGGAGAGGTTTTAGTGTTAATCTTTCATTAATTAACTCTTTGGGTGTGAGTAATTTATGCCAGTAAAATTCCCATTTACCAGCAAGTCGATATTCTTTCAGATCCAGACAGCTAATATTAAATATTGACGAATCTTGCTTAGGCAAAGCAAAGATAACGCTTGATACTAAGACCAGTAAATATGTAAATATAACCTTTTTCATGCCTTTTAGATTATTATGCCTACAACCAGGACATCATCGGTCTGTTGGCTCTGACCTTTCCATTCATTAAATGTGGTTTTCAGAATTTCTTTTTGTAGCTCCGATGGGTATTCGGATATTTCCAGCAGTAGTTTTCGGAAGTTCTTTTTGTAAAATTTTTCTCCAATAGAGTTAAACTGGTCAGCATATCCATCGCTGAACATGTACAACCTGTCTTGCTTCTTTAGCTGGAACGTATGATCGTCAAATTTGAATTCTCGTCCTGCCCTAATATAAGCCCCTATTGGGAAACGATTTGCTTTCAACTCTATTAATTCTCCATTTCTGACTATCCACAGGGGATTGTATGCGCCTGCAAAGTTTAGCTCTAAGGTTTGATCATCGATAATTGCCAAGGCCATATCCATTCCGTCTTTGATAGAGTTATAAGAATATCCCTTTGCTTCTGAACCTAAGGATCTTATAACATAAGACCGCAGATCTTCCAATATTTGTGCTGGGCTGACCTTAGCATTTTTGTCATCTATAAGATGATGCCTTAGAATATCATTGATGTGCATAGCTCCTAGAATGCTCATAAAAGCGCCAGGAATGCCATGGCCAGTACAATCAGCCACGATAATAATAGTCTTGTTTCCTATCTTTTTTATTTGATAGAAATCTCCACCTACATCAAGCTTAGGCTGGTAAAATATGAAATAATCCTGAAATGTTATTCCTTTGTCCACTTCCAGTATATATGACTGTATCTCTTTTGCAAAGCTAAGTCCCTCGCTATATTTCTTGTTTTGCTGTTCAGCAATTATTTTTTGTTTAAGTATTTCATTATGAAGTTTCTCAAGTTCAAAGTTTTTCTTTTCTATTTCTGTCTTATTTGTCTCCAGCTCGAGGTTTATTGCATTAAGTTCGTCATTATAATTACTCAGCTCATTAATTTTCTCCCTTAATTGACTTTTTTTATTTTGAAGCTCTATTTCTTTTTTTCTCAACAGTTCTGTGCGCTCTTTAATGAGCTCTTCTAATTGCGCATTGACTTGTCTGAGTCGGAAGAAATTTTTAGCATTCTGGTAAATAGATAAAAGCTGCGAAGATGAGGAGAGCAATAGCCTGATTTGGGTTGGAGAAATAAATTTATAAGCATTTTCGAAATATACCAGTGCTTTTATATCACCTCGGTATGTTAGAGGAGCGGCTACTAAGGATTTGATCCGTTTTGTCATTAAATATTGCGCGAGTGGATCATTGAGGCGCTGGCTCTTTCGTTGTATTTGCTTTCGTTGGCGCTTTGTATATGGATAAAAGTAAATTCGTCTGTGCTCCTGAGCTTTTAGGACTGCGTCTGTGCACAGATAATTTTGGTCAACATCGTTTATGCCTTTGGAAACATCATTGAGCTTATGAAGCTTAGCCTCATGCCTTATTATTAATTTATCTTGTTGTCTTTCTATCCACAGTCCGCGGTGAAATTTTAGAAGATTATTAACAACCTTAAGAGCTTTACCTACGTCATAAAATGGCACTTTGAGTAGCTCATCCCTTAATTTGTCCAATTTTTTTAGCATAAAAGAGTAAATCAATATCTCTCTTTCTGCTTTGGCATTGTACATAGCCAGCATTATAGACAGAGTGAATAGGAAAATGAATAGACCAAATCCTGACATGTAAAAAGTATGTATAATGTTGAAGTCATATAAAGTGTCATTTATACCCGTAATAAGCAATGCACCAACACCTATTAACGTATAGACAGCTCCAATTTGATATTTAATAGATTTGAAAAGTATGTAGATTATGTAAAATACTGAAGTAAAAGAGATTGTTATATAGGCATAAAGCAAAATTTTAAATGTACTCACTGGCATAAAGATACTATAAAGACTAAAGAAGAATCCGAATGCAGTTAGACCTATAAGGACTTTAATATTAAATTCTCTGGGTACAAGCTGGTAGATGTAATGTATAAAAGTTATTGTCCTGTAAAAATACAGAAACCAAAGAAGGTGCAAACCAAAAAACCAATTCAGATTGGGGAATAGCCTATAAATGATATATTCACTGTCAAGACCTATTATGAAGGTTTGACCTATTAAGGTTACAACGAAATAAATAGCTCCCAGGTCCTCCTTGCGGTAATAATAGACTAAGAGGAAAAATAATGCGAATATCAACGTGCTACCTATCAGCCATGCTTCAATGCCAACATTGAGAATATTAAACTTTTGTATCAATGCAGGGGTGCCAATAACAATTTGTCTAACCAGACCAGCTTTAAAATGTTGATAATTACTGACTTGTATGACTATGTCCAAGGTGTTTTTATCAATTTTAAGGTAGTATGTCTCGGGATACCAGCTGGGCTTGGATGTCTTTTTGCTTGTCCCGACAATTCCGTTTTCATCTATAAATTTCCCGTTTACCCACAAGCGGTAAGCAGTGAAAGACCCGTGGAAACATAGTCCTATTTCATGCAAATTCCGTGGCAAGAGTACTTTGATATGATATGTCGCATATCCGAACTTGGGCAAAGCCTTACCATTCATTGAATAATCTGTCCATGTGCTGGGTACAGGAAAATAATGGCAGTCTTGTTTGTAATTATTAATCTGAGAAGGTAAGAGAAGTTTTTTCCAGTAAAATTCCCAGTTTCCATAAAGCCCAAATACATAATCTGACCATTCAGCATTTCGTAAGTCCACTATGCCTTTTTTTGCAAAAGTTCTCTCTCGTGTTATTATGACCTTCTGAGAACGCGCAATATTAGGCAGGAGAAGAATACAGGTAACTAATACTATTCCGAAAAAATTTTTGAATGCTATGTTATTCTTCTGTTCCAAATTCTTGTTATTTTTTCAGATTTGAAATTTACAAAAAAAAATTAAATTTTAAATCTTATTTTTGTACCAAAAAATATACCCAAATGTTTTTAGAAAATACTTTCAAGTCAGCTAATCAGAGCGGATGGATAGAAGTCATCACAGGTTCCATGTTTTCTGGCAAGACCGAGGAATTGATTCGTCGCTTGCGTCGTGCACAAATAGCCAAGCAGAAAGTTGCAATTTTCAAACCCAAACTTGATACACGTTATTCCGAAAAAGAAATAGTCTCACATGACGCTAATTACATCGAGTCGGTTCCAGTAGAAAAGGCCTCTGAGATATTAGACAAAGGCATTGAATCTGATGTTATTGGCATTGACGAAGCACAGTTCTTTGATATGGACATAGTCGAAGTATGCAATGAACTGGCTAATAGAGGTAAACGTGTCATCGTCGCGGGCCTTGATATGGACTATTTGGGTAAGCCCTTTGGTCCAATGCCTTATCTGATGGCAATTGCCGAATATGTTACCAAGGTTCATGCTATTTGTATGCGCTGCGGAAATTTGGCACATTATTCACATCGCAAGAGCACGAGCGATTCTCTCATTGAGCTGGGCGAAAAAGATAAATATGAGCCTTTGTGCCGTTCATGCTACCTCGAAGCGCTCAAAGAGCAAAACAAAGATGAGTAACGTAAAAAATATAGGTAGAAGACTGGTAATAGCCATAATCCGTTTTTATCAAAAATTTGTCTCACCGCTCTCAGGTCCAACATGCCGTCATATCCCAACGTGCTCGTCATATAGCATCGAAGCTGTGGCAAAGCACGGGGTGTGGCGCGGACTGTGGCTGGCATTGAAGCGCATTTCCCGTTGCCGACCAGGTGGAACCAGTGGCTATGACCCCGTACCTCCTCCAAAAACAAAAAAATCAGACACATGCTGACATTTTTAGACTGGGCAATTATTTTAGCTTATATAGTCCTGACAATCGTCATTGGGCTGAGCTACAGGAAAAAATCTTCAAAATCTTTGTCAGATTATTTTCTCAGTGGCAGGCAAATGCCGTGGATAGTGGCAGGTCTGTCTATGGTTGCTACTACCTTTGCTGCTGATACACCTCTGGCTGTTACTGAGTTAGTCGGCAAAGGTGGAGTATCTGGCAATTGGCTATGGTGGAATTTTCTTATTGGTGGCATGCTTACGACGCTTTTCTTTGCTCATCTGTGGAACAGGGCTGGCGTGTTGACAGAAGTTGAGTTGCTCGATGTGCGCTACAGTGGCAAGGTCGCCAAATTTCTGCGTGGTTTCAAGGCTCTTTATCTGGGTCTTTTCATGAATGGTCTGGTCATAGCATGGGTGAATCTGGCTCTGATGTCCATAATTGAAGTTTTTTTCGATATTCATGGACAAATGCTCATGCTTATAATGATTTCTGCAATGCTCATTGCTGTTGTTTATTCGACATTGTCTGGGCTGTGGGGCGTGGCTGTTACGGATGTAGTGCAATTCCTTATTGCTATAACAGGCTCTATTGTGCTGGCTGTACTGGTTATCAATAGCGATAAGATTGGTGGGATAAAAGGCTTGGAAGCAAAGCTACCTCAAGGGGCACTGTCTTTCTTTCCTCATATTGGAGCGCATTCTGCTGCTGGAACTTTAACAATTTCTCTTGGAGCCTTTTTGGCTTATGGACTATTTCAATGGTGGGCAAGTTGGTATCCGGGAGCTGAGCCAGGTGGTGGCGGATATATTGCCCAGCGAATGATGAGTACCAAGAACGAGCGCCATTCTGTTTATGCTACGTTGCTCTTTCAGATTACGCATTATGCTCTGCGTCCTTGGCCTTGGATTCTTGTAGGTTTGGCTGCATTAGTGCTTTATCCTGGACTTGACCCGACTCATTTTCGTTTTGCTTATGTCTATGCCATGAGGGACTTTCTGCCAACAGGTTGGAAAGGCTTGCTCCTTGTAGCTTTTCTGGCAGCATATATGAGCACGATTTCTACACAACTCAATTTTGGCTCGAGTGTACTGACCAATGATTTCTATCTGCTTATAATCAAGAAGAAACTCAGCCCGCGTGCTCAAGTTAATGTGGCGCGAATTATTACGCTTGTTATGATGGCTGTTTCATTGTATTTTACTACGATAATTAATTCAATTTCAGGTGTGTGGAGTTTTGTGATAGAGTGTGGAGCTGGATTGGGGCTGGTTTTGATTCTGCGCTGGTATTGGTGGAGGGTAAATGCCTGGTCAGAGCTTACGGCTATGATTGTACCTTTTATTGTTTATGCTGTTGGACGCTTTGCCTGGGGATTAGTTTTTCCACAGTCTTATTTTTTGACGATAGGAGTTACGACTGTTGTGTGGTTGCTTGTTACATTTCTGACACCGCCGACAGATGGGAAAGTTTTGCAGAATTTTTATTCACGTGTCAGACCTGGTGGGTGGTGGAAGCCTGTTGCCAGAGACCTTGGAATGGAAGTACACGGTCCACAATGGCAGTTATTCGTTGCTTGGCTCTCTGCAATAGTAATGGCATATAGTACCTTGTTTTGGATAGGCGCCTTGCTGCTGCATCAGTGGCATAATCTGTTGATTTACAGTGTAACATTTGTCTTGGGTTTGTCTTTGTTCGTTAAATTTTTCCAAGTAGGCTACAAAGCTTAGTTGCCGCTTGTCATAGCTGCTGCTGTCAGGAGTTCGTGATAGTTACCTACGACTATACCTGCTGCGGTTTCTATGACTTTATGTTTTTGCAGGCCAATTTGATAGCCCAGATCGTAAAATGATTTTGCCTGTTTTTTTTGTTTTTCACTTTTTAAACGAACAATTTAACCGATTGGTTTAATAAAAAAGTGTAAAATATTTATAATAAAAGCTAATTTATGGATATTTTTTTAGTTTTGTTTTGTTATGAGTTTCGTTTAATTTTTAATTAGGAAAGGTTCTTATCCTACAAATTTTTGGTCATGAGCTGATGTTTGAGCCCGACTTCCAGGAAGGGACTGGCTATGGGAGTGTACCCGAGTTTTCTGTAAAAGTCAATAACATAATACCGTGCGTGTAGAATGGCTTTTTTGTACCCGAGCCCGCGAGCATAATCTTCGGCTGCGAGCATTAGTTTCCGCCCAAGTCCTGTATTTCTGTGGGAGTAATCTACAGCGACTTGTCTTATCTTAATTGTGTCTTTGTCAAGTGGTTTAAGTAGAGTAGTCCCGACGATTTCATTATTGTCAGTGGCTATGATGTGAATGCACTCTTTGTCTTGTTCTAATGCCTGTGCGTTGAACTTCATTCCCAGTGGCAAGCGGAGGATTTTTTCTCTAAGTAATACGCTTGCTCGATAAAGCTCAGAGCCATATTCTGCTATTTTTATTTCCATTGTGCGTGCAAGTTTGCTTAGTTTTGCTAAATTTACTCAAAAAAAGAAAAAATAAATGGATTACCAGCAGACTCTAAAATATTTGTATAGTCAATTGCCAATGTATCAACGTATAGGTGCTGCGGCTTATAAGAAGGATTTGGCCCGTACCCTGGAGCTTGATGAATATTTTGGACATCCTCATCGACAATTTAAGTCTATTCATATTGCAGGAACTAATGGTAAAGGTTCTGTTGCACATACACTTGCATCGATTCTGCAAGAAGCAGGCTATCGAGTCGGATTGTACACTTCGCCGCATTATTTGGATTTTCGCGAGCGCATACGCATTAATGGACAGATGATTAGCCAAGATTATGTAACTGATTTTGTGCGTAATAATAAGGAGTATTTTGATAAGGTTAAGCCCTCATTCTTTGAGATGACAGTGGCAATGGCATTTGAATATTTTGCTCAGCAAAATGTGGATATTGCTGTGATTGAGGTGGGATTGGGTGGACGATTGGACTCGACGAATATAATAACGCCTCTGGTGTCGGTAATTACCAATATTGGATATGACCACACACAGTTTTTGGGAAACACAATGACAGAGATTGCACGCGAAAAAGCTGGCATTATCAAGCCACATGTACCAGTGGTAATAGGGCAGATGCAGCCTACTGTTCAGAATGTTTTTCTGGACGTGGCTTCGCAGAAGGATTCTCAAATTTTCCTTGCAGCTAATAATTATTTTGTGAAGAATGCTTATCAAACAAGCGATGGCAAACTGTCCTTTTCCGTGTATCATCGCGGAGAGATTTGTTACAAGGACATGAAATTCGGTCTGCTTGGACAGTATCAAAAACAAAACATACCTGTTATCCTTCAGACCGTAGATGTGCTGGGTCAATATCCTTATTTTCAGATAGATAAAAGTGTTTTAGCCATGGGCATGGAGCGGGTTGTAGAAAATACTGGTATCATGGGACGCTGGCAGATTATATCCCGCTCGCCACTTATTGTATGCGATGCAGGTCATAACCAGGACGGCATTCGTCAGGTTGTGGCACAGCTGAAATATCAGAAATATGACAAACTGCATTTTATCTTTGGTGTTGTAAAGGACAAGGATCTTGGCTCTATCCTGCGTCTGTTACCCACCAAGGCAAAGTACTATTTTGTGCGTTCATCAGTGGACAGGTCTTTGCCAGCTGAGCAGCTTAGGCAGAGTGCTAAAGATTTTGGACTGTTGGGAGAGGCTTTTGACAGTGTGCCAGAAGCTATAGACAAAGCCATGAAAGAGGCAAGCGACAAGGATATGATTTTTATTGGTGGGAGCAGTTTCGTAGTGGCCGATGCGCTAGAATATTTTCAGCAAAAAGAAATTTAATGTTTTTAAAAATAAGACAAATTTGTCTTTTATTTTTGGGATAAATTTATAATTCAATTAAATTCGCAACGTCAAAATCAATAAAATCAGAGATATGGCAAATATTAGAGAAGAAATAATTGAAAAGCTCAGAGCAATCAAAGTTCCTGAGAGTGATAAGACAATAGCTGACCTTATCAAAGACCTGCGAGTATCAGACAAGGATATTTTAGTAGAGATGGAGCTGGACCGCAAGACAGCAGTTCTGCGTCGTTCTATTGAGCGTGCAGTACAGAAGGTTGTGGATACATATCGCGGTCAGGGGTATAAGGTTATGTTGAATATCACAGAGGAAAAAATGGAGTTTCAGAAAGTAAACATACAGGCTCCACCCGAGCGTCCACTAAAGGATGTCAAGAATATCATAGCAGTTGCTTCGGGCAAAGGCGGTGTTGGCAAATCCACAGTTGCCGCTAATCTGGCTGCTGCCCTGGCATCGACCGGAGCAAAAGTTGGTCTTCTGGACGCAGACCTTTATGGTCCTTCGATACCTACTATGTTTGGTCTGGAAAATGAAAAGCCTTTTGTGAAGAAAATTGATGGGAAAGATATGATACTGCCAGTTGAGAAATTTGGCGTGCATGTTATTTCAATAGGTTTCTTCATCCGTCCCGAAGATGCTGTTATATGGCGTGGTGCTATGGCAACGAATGCTATTAAGCAGTTGCTAAGTGATGTTTACTGGGGTGAGCTTGATTACTTTATTATTGACCTACCTCCGGGAACTGGTGATATTCCTCTTACTCTTGTTCAGACCATACCGCTGACTGGTAGTATTATAGTTACCACACCGCAGAAAGTGGCTATTGCTGATGTAATTAAGGCTATAAACATGTTCAAAACAGATAAGATTAATGTGCCTATTTTGGGTCTTATTGAGAATATGTCTTGGTTCACACCAGCAGAATGTCCAGATAAGAAATATTACATCTTTGGTCAGGGCGGTGGAGAGAAGCTTTCCAAGGAGTTTAATACACCAATTCTGGGCAGAGTACCGATGATAATGAGTATTGTTGAGGATAGTGATAGTGGTAACCCAACTGTTCTTAAGCAAGATAGCCCGTATAATAATTATTTTCTTGACATTGCCACTAGACTCATAGAAGAGGTTGATAAACGTAATAAGAATCTGCCTCCTACTGAGATATTGAAGATTTGATGGCTATGTTATTTATAAAATTCCCGCAAGCCAACAGACTTGCGGGAATTTTTTTATGCTCTCAGAAGTCTAATCTTCTTTTGATTTAGATTTGTGCTGTGGATGTTCCTGTTTTATAGTGTAGGTCCAGAGCTCTTTCCCCTTGACATTGTAAACAGTTATGACCATTTTTCTATTATGCCATGGACCTTTTACGTCTATCAGGCCAAAGTTGCGTTCTGTAACGAGCGTACCGGGCAGACGAAGCTTATTTACTTCGTTTACTGCTTGGACGTCTGGGCGTGAGTTGAATGGCGAGAGAGTAATATCATAAATAGTAGGTTCGCCTTGTTTCTTGAGCATATCAAGCTCTGTGTGGTGCCTATCGCCTGTTATGAACACTACATTGTAGATTTTTTGTTGGTAAATCCAGTCTATAATAGCCTGACGTTCTTTGTTAAAGCCAAAATTTGTATAGGTTTCATACACTCCAGCTGGATTGAGAAATTGTCCACCGATTACTATGACCTTGTAAGAAGCATTTGAGAATACCAGCGCACGTTTTAGCCATTCGAGCTGTGCCTTACCGAGCTGGGTTTTGTATCCGTCGGTTTTCATTAAATCCGGGTCGCGGTAATAGCGGTTGTCGAGCAAGAAAAAGTCCACATCGTTCCAGTTGAAGAAGGTTGTAGTACCGGGGTTTCCGTCAACGCCATAGGATGGATTTGCCCAGAAAAGTTTGAAAACTTTTAGAGATATTTGCTTGAAAGGGAATGAGCCATCGCTGTTGTTTGGTCCGAAGTCATGGTCATCCCATATTGCATAGTTAAATGAATTAGCTAACAATGGCTGGAATTGTTTTAGCTGGCGGTCGTGTGTATAGCGATAGACCATACCTGTCCAGGAGTTCCATTCATTTTGTCTGAGATAGACATTATCTCCGAGCCAGAGAACGAAATCAGGATGTTTTTTGTAGATTGTAGTGTAAATATCGTATCCGCCGCCATAGGGCTTTCCAGGTCTATCCCACTTGGGGTCGTTGATATAAGTGCCACTGCTTGAAGCGAATGTAAACTCAGGTGGGTCAGTTCGATAGCGCCATATTGCTTTGGTTTTGAATTGTGTAGGGAAATTGAGTTTTACTTTTTTATTATTGATAAAGACATCGTATTTGTACTTGGTGTCAGGTTTAATTTGATCGAGTTTAAGGTGTGCTGTAAAGGCGCCGTTTTTATTGGTCATTACTTTGTCTGACCACAGAGTGTCGGTAATGTTGCCATTTTTGTCGAGAGGATAGTAAGCTATTTGAACAGTAGCAGCGGCTTTTGTCTGTAGCCAAATCATTGTTTCGTGCATAGTCAGATATCCGAGCATTGGCCCAGATAAAAGCAGATTTTCTTGTGCTTTTACCCAAAGGAATGAGAAAAGCACTGAAAGGGCAAGAATAAGTTTTTTCATTTTCCTTTGATTTAACAGTTTAGATTTTAGATATAAAATTAAGGTTTAGTTTTGAGTTAAAAAAATTTTAATTTTGTCCTAAACCATAAATGGATAAAAATGCAACTTTTAGATTTTGAAGAGCCTTTGCAAGAATTATATGACCAGCTGGAAAAGGTTAGAGAGATTGGTCAGAAGACAGATGTAGATGTTACCCCGACAATACAGGAACTTGAGAAAAAGATTGAGGAAAAGAAAAAGGAAATATACTCTAATCTGACGGCATGGCAAAAGGTACAGATTTCCCGCCATCCACAGCGACCTTACACACTTAGTTACATAGAAGCTATGACAGGAGGTAATTTCATAGAGCTGCATGGAGATCGTCTTTTTAGTGATGATCATGCCATAGTCGGCGGCTTTGGAATGATAGACACTCAGACGGTTATGTTCATAGGCCATCAGAAAGGCGAGAATACAAAGGCACGTCAGTATCGTAATTTTGGGATGGCAAATCCAGAAGGCTATCGCAAGGCATTGAGGCTGATGAAGCTGGCAGAGAAATTTAACCGTCCAATTGTTACTCTCATAGACACTCCTGGTGCTTTCCCAGGTATAGAAGCAGAGGAAAGGGGACAGGCCGAAGCCATAGCACGCAATTTATATGAGATGTTTCGCATTAAGGTACCGATAATAGTTGTAATAATCGGCGAAGGTGCGTCGGGAGGTGCTATTGGCATAGGTGTGGGAGACCGTGTTTATATGTTGCAATATACTTGGTATTCAGTAATTTCCCCTGAATCTTGTTCATCTATTTTGTGGCGAAGCTGGGATTACAAGAAGGAAGCAGCCCAAGCTTTGAAATTAACCGCCGAAGATATGCTTTCTCTGGGCCTTATCGATGATATAATCAAGGAACCACTGGGTGGCGCTCATAATAATCCACAGGAAATTTTTGATCGAGTAAAGCAAACAATACTGAAAGACCTGTCAGTACTCAGGGAGATGCCTGTTGAAAAATTGCTAAAAAATCGTATTGAAAAATTCACAAGTTTTGGCGTTTTTAGAGAAGTTGAAATGTAAAATGTAAATTATTATGGCCCAGGTAAAGAAGAATAGTTTGAATAATTTTTTGGAGACAATAGGTCGTGTGCCCCCGCATGATGAGGAAATAGAGCGTGCTGTGCTGGGTACACTTATGGCTTTTGAGAACTTTGCAGAGGATAATCATCATTTGCTCAAACCAGAAGTCTTTTATAATGAGATACATAGTAAGATCTATGCTGCTATAGATCATCTTGTCAGAGACCATGAAAAAAACACAAAGGTAGATGTTTTTACAGTAAAAGATGAGCTGGAAAAGCAGGGCTTGCTCGAAGAGGTTGGTGGCATACAATATCTGATTTCCTTGACCTCCTCTATTGGATCGCCAGCACACCTTGATTATCATATAAAAATATTGGTGCAAAAATACATTCAGCGAGAGCTTATCAAACTGACGGCAGATATACAGACTCGTGCCTTTGACCCAAGCTATGATGTGGATGACCTGTTGGATTATTCAGAAAAAAGAATTTTTGATTTGACCTATGGAACAATATCTACTGATGCGCGGCCTTTTAAACAGGTTGTGGACCAGGTTGTTAAAGAAATAGAGACCATATCACAAAGCGATAGTCATCTCACTGGTGTACCATCGGGTTATCCCAGTATAGACCGTGTTACAGGCGGCTGGCAAAAGTCAGATTTAATTATAGTAGCAGCGCGTCCGTCTATGGGTAAGACAGCCTTTGTCGTTAACATGGCCAAGATGCTTGCAGCGGACTACAATAGGCCTGTAGCTTTCTTTACTTTGGAAATGCCGGCCGAGCAGATAGCCTTGCGTATGATGTCCATACAGGCTGAGATTCCCATGAACAAGTTGCGTACAGGACAGCTGGAAAAAGACGAATGGCTTAAGTTTGAGCAGAGTGTGGACAATAATTTTATGAGTGCACCATTGTACATTGATGATACGCCACAGTTGTCTCTATTTGAGCTGCGTGCCAAGGCTAGAAGGCTCAAGAGCAAACATGATATTTCATTAATAGTGGTTGACTATTTGCAGTTGATGACTCTGCCTTCCGAGGGCCGTATGAATCGTGAGCAGGTTGTCAGCCAAATATCGCGTGGTCTGAAAGCTATTGCAAAAGAGTTAAAAATACCAGTCATAGCACTTTCACAGCTCAACCGTTCGGTAGAGATGCGCGGTGGGTCAAAGCGTCCACAGCTAGCGGATCTTCGTGAGTCAGGGGCTATTGAGCAGGATGCTGATATGGTTATTTTCTTGCATCGTCCAGAATATTATGGTATAAAAGAAGATGCCGAAGGTAATCCTCTGGAGGGTATTGCCGAGATTATTATAGCAAAGCATCGTAATGGTCCTTTAGCAGATATCAAGTTGAAATTTATAAAAGAATATGCTAAATTTGAAGAAGTCGAAGATAATGTATTACAGAATATTGATGATGTAGAGGTTAAGACTTTCACCTCTAAGATTAATTCCGAAGTATTAGACGAAAGTATGGGAGCTGACCCTTTGAGCAATCTGGATAATGATTTTGATGAAGGAGATGAGCCAGACTTTGACTTTACAGAGGATGAGATTCCTTACTAAATTCAAACAATAAAAGTAATTACTATGAAAAACGTTTTCAAGTTATTGTTCGTTCTGCTATTTGTCTCTGGTTTTACCTTCGGTGTTTATGCCCAGCAAGAGAAATCAGATGATAATGATAGCTATGATATTGATATGCCAGACTTGACAGAGAACGGTATAGGTGGTCTTCTGGGATATAGTTCTATAGGTGGTCAGTCTTATTTTACTTTCCGTTTCAAGCCAGATTTGTCTTTTGGTAAGTTGGGCATTGGATTGGATGTACCAGTTGTTTATGGACTTAATGGTCAAGGTCTGAGAATGGACGAGTACAAGGATGGCATCGGTTTGCTCAGGATGATCAGTTATATTCGCTATGGACGCAAGAAAAGAGATAATTTCTATGTACGTGTTGGAGAGCTTAGGGACTCACGTTTGGGCTTTGGTATTCTGATTAGCGATTATAATAACACGATTTCTTATGAGAAACGTAAGTTGGGTGTTGAGTTTGATGTTGTTCTCAAGAAAAAATTTGGATTGGAGTTTCTCTACAGTGATATCACACCTATTAGTATAAATTTAATGGGTATTCGTCCATATTACAAGCCTTTTGGGGCAACGGGCATACCGATTATAAAGACCTTTGAGATAGGTGCATCGTTTGTTACTGACCATGACAGGACAGTATTGGCACGCACACAGGATAGCTTGGGTAATGAGCTGGAATATCGTAATAATTATTTCTTAGACGGTAGTGGTATTAATGCATTTAGTGTGGACATGGGATTTTATATTTTCCGTTGGAATTGGCTCTGGTGGGATGTTTATGCGCAAGCTGCTTATTTCCGCCCTATCAAGTCTGATTCTTTGACAGCATATCTGACCAATTATGGCGATGCTTTTCAGAGACAGTATTTGGCATCAAAGGGCGGATATGGCTATTCTATTGGTTCTGATTTCAAATTTCATTTTCTTGGTAATTTGCTAAGGATTGATGCCAGGGCAGAGAGATTTTGGCATACAGACTATTATGTGGCACGTATGTTTGATTTTGCTTACATGATGGACAAAGATGCTGCTATACTCAAGCTCACCCAGAGTCATGCTTCCAAAGGGACTTATGCAAAGCTTTCGGCTTCTATTCTGGATAAGATTTTCTTCTCGGGAAGTATAACCTTAGATTCTTTGGTAATTAATGAGAAACATCCTGCTATGGTAGCGCTTAATCTGGATATGTCGCGGTTGACAAAGAAGTTTACATTACGTACAACAGCCTTTAATTCTGCTGTTACGAGTTTATCTGACCTATTGAAATTAGATAAGACGGCTTTGTTTTCTACACGGTTGGGATACATGATTTATGAAATACCGATTGTAAAACTTCAGTTGCATATAGGTTTTGATTACCGCTGGACATTTGCCAATGTAGCAAGGCTTGCTGCCGAAGGAACAGCTCAGGACTGGTTCAAGCAGACCAGCTATATCACACCTTATTTCCGTATAGTTTACCCTATGAACAGATCTAAAAAGAAAAAGAAAAGCGACGAAGATAAATTGCTTGAGTAGTAGCTTGTTTGTTAGTTGATTACTTTAAGGCTGGGATCCCATGGCTCCCAGCCTTTTTTGTCTTAGGTTATAACAAATTGTGTTGTTAATCATTATTTATTTTTGTCCAATCTTATAACTTTGATAAAAAATTGTTTTGTCATGATACATCTTAGTGTTAACATCAACAAGATAGCCACGCTTAGAAATGCCAGAGGTGGCGATATCCCAAATGTTTTGGAAGCAGCTATCAATGTTCAGAAGTTTGGAGCTCAGGGTGTAACAGTTCATCCGAGACCCGATGAAAGACATATCCGTTATTCTGATGTACGTGAAATACGTCCATATATTACCACAGAGTTTAATATTGAGGGCTATCCTATTGACCGGTTCATGGATCTTGTTCTGGAAGTCAAGCCACATCAAGTAACATTAGTTCCTGATCCACCAGATGTGCTAACATCCAACACTGGCTGGGATACTAAGAAGCACAAGAAGTTTTTGCGTGAGATAATAGAGGCACTAAGGAATGCGGGTATTAGACCGTCGATTTTTGTTAATCCAGATAAGGAGATGATTAAGCATGCTGTGGATACTGGCACAGTACGAGTAGAGCTTTACACAGAGCCCTATGCACGTGTTTATCCACAAAACCCGCAGGAAGCAATTAAAATTTATGTTGAAGCAGCACAGTATGCTCGTTCATTAGGTCTGGAGCTAAACGCTGGGCATGATTTGAATTTACATAATTTGAATTATTTTGCTCGGAAGATCCCATATCTGAGTGAGGTTTCGATTGGACATGCCTTGATATCGGATGCTCTTTATTATGGGTTGGAAAATACGATTCAGATGTATTTGCGTCAATTGGAAGTTGACTGAGTTGTGGTTTTATTTTTCTGGGTAGGATGTTCTGGGCGTTGTCCATTATCAATTTTTTCAAAAGCTTGGCGTGCAGCATCTTGCTCGGCTTCTTTTTTTGATTCGCCCTTGCCTTGTCCGAAGATTTGATTGTTCAGGAAAATTTCTGATTTGAAGCGTGCAGGAATTTGATTGCCAATTTGTTGGGTGTTGAAATCAACATCGACATTATTATGCTGCGCCCATTCCAATATGCGGCTCTTGTAGTTGTTTTCAGAGTTAATTACCTGGGCGATGTCCACGTTTTGGTAAAATAGTTGTGAGATAATAAAATCCTTTGTTATAGAATATCCAAGGTCTAAATATACAGCGCCTATAAAGGCTTCCAGTGCATTACCAGGAATATGCTTGTTTACTTTGAATTTTTTTATGTGTATGATAATAAAATCATTAATCCCTGTTTTAATGGCGAGTGAGGACATTATTTTTCTGTTAACCAGTTTTGATCTGGCCTGAGTCAAAAAACCTTCGTTAGCCTGTGGAAATTTCCTAAAAAGATAGTCGCCAACAACGGCTCCCAGAATAGCATCTCCGAGAAATTCAAGGCGCTCATTGTTGACGACTTTGCCTTCATGATCAATATAGCTGGCAGACTTGTGAATAAATGCAGTCTTGTAATATCGCAAGTTTATAGGATATGTGCCAATGATTTGTCTCAGATCATGCCTAAAGTTTTTCTCTTGTTTGTCCAGAATGTATTTCCACCATCCAATAAATCGTCTGATCACGGTCGAAGCAATATTGTCTTTTATTTTATCTTTTTGAAAATCAATGTTGCATTATGTCCGCCAAAGCCAAATGTATTACTCAGGGCAACGTTAAGTTGTTTTTCTTTAGGTTCGTTTGGTGTGAGATCAAACTTTGGATCAATGTCGGGATCAAGGTTAAACAAATTGATAGTAGGTGGCACAATATTATTCTGCAATGCGAGAACAGAAGCGACAGCCTCAGTAGCTCCCGCAGCACCCAGAAGATGCCCTGTCATAGATTTGGTTGAACTAATGCTCACCTTATAAGCCTGCTCGCCAAAAACTTTCTTGATAGCTATAAGCTCAGATATATCTCCCAGTTTTGTTGAAGTTCCATGGAC